>NZ_JABUZF010000147.1:9856-17818 GCF_014897885.1 Halomonas sp. 3D7M
GCTTATCCAGTGCGCCTGGTGCTAACTCAAACTGTGGCTTTACTAATGAGAGTAGTTGCCCCCCAGTGGGAAGAAGGGCGGCGATCTCAGGCAAAATCAGGGTTTGCGAGATGAACGAAACGTCCATCACGGCTATATCGATAGGGTGTTTAGCCACGGCGTGTTGAAGGGCTGTCGATGATGCCATGTGACGAGCATTTAAGCCTTCAAGACACGTGACTCTCGGGTCATCACGTAAGCACTCGGCTAGCTGGGTATGCCCGACTTCAACACCGATAACATGTCGGGCGCCAAATTGAAGTGAGCAATCGGTAAAACCTCCCGTTGATTGGCCAACGTCTAACACGATGCTCCCTTCCAGGCGCATGTCTAGAGCGTTAAGAACGCCCTCTAATTTTAATCCTGCCCGGGAAACGTAACGTTCCTCAGGGTCTTCATCAATATGAAGTGGAGTATCCAGCGGCCATTTTTCGGATGGTTTTACGAGTGGCGTGCCATCTTGAAGAAACACGCGACCGTTGCGAATTAATCGCTGCGCGCGTGTACGTGAACTGGCCAGCCCTTGGCTGACCAATAATTGGTCTAATCGTGTTAGTTGAGTCATTGTCGTCAATATGGCGGTTATTAAACGCTGCTAGCGAGTCTCGCTACGGAGTATGTGGCCCTTTGTCTGCCTGCAGTTCGGTGGGGGATAAGCGGCTAGCTCCCCAGCTGCGATGCAGATAGCCTTTTACAGATTCAAGTTCTTCTTCCGTTACTGTGGCTAACTCGCCACGCTCCAACGGATCAAAGTGGTAAATATATAATCGAGACGTGAACTGTGCGAAGGGGAGCGAGGCTTCGCCAAAGCGTTCTCCGTTACCTGAGGTGCTAACTTTAACGCCGTCTCCCCAATCTTGGCCGCTGTCGTTATTGGGGTTGTAAAAATAGATCCTCATCACATCGTTGGGATCTAGTGAGGCGCGCAAAATGGTAATTGCATGCCAACCAATAAACCGGGCAGCACTGTCAGTGACGGCAATGCCAGCAGGCTGAGGATGAATTAGCGGTTGGTTGCCATTGTAGTAAGGGTGATAGCTGGCGTAGAAGTGACGAATAAAACTATCTACGCCGCTAAGTTGGCCGGAGGCAACATCAACGTTGATGCTAAAGCCCCGACCTGACCACCATCCGTGAAATTCTGGGTTAACCCAGCGGTGGGGATCGCCTTCGCGGCCAATGCAGCGCCTGCCCATCTCAGCGTAAATACGGTCAAGATGGGGGACAACGATCAACGAGGCTGGGTCGAGGTCCATCGGAAGCTCGGAGGCAACGCCTGAGGCGCTCTCCATTGAAGAGATTGGCTGACCCTCGAAATGCATAATGATTTCATCATCACGCGCAGCCCAAGCCACCATTTGCAGTAGATAGTCAGGGTCGTTATAAGCCCACATAGAAAGCGCTCTCGCTGACTGGCAGGTAGGGTTGTTGCCCTGTCCTACACCCAGCGGCAGTCCTAACATGCAAAGCACACCTTCAATTAAACGTGCGCGGGGTGATGCATCTTCACCATAAGCAAGGTTCAAGCGTGCTTCTGACCACTCTGAAAGCTTTAGATTTAGCTGCCGCCACATCGCTGGGGCAACCGGGGGTTGATAGAGAATGCCCCGCTCCAGTAGCAGTGCCAAGCCATACACCGCTTGGGCTGTGGCGGGATAAACACCACCGCGAATTAGTGCATGCACTAGCTCGCGATAGCAGAGTAGGCAGTCACGCCCCGTCGACGAGAGACCCAGTGCCTCTGATAGAAGGTGGTCGCCCTCTTCGAGTAAATAGCGCATCAGTATCGTGTGATAGGGCGACACCAGCCCTGTGTCATGCATCGCACGGGCGAAGCCTGTGGATTCCGCTTGCAAAGCCGCGTTATCCATACGCTCCAGTCGTTCACGGTATAGCTCAACGCCGGGGTCTTCACGACAAGCTTGGGTCGGCCCGAAAAGTGAACTAACCAGCCTGTCAGCCCCTTGACCACTTGCTCCCAAATCAATGGCTGGATTAACTTGGCACAGCGCAATTTGGGTGATCATCTGTTTTATGGGATCAACCTGTATAGGGCGCTGTTTTAAAATGCGCCATATTTCATCAATTAGCTGATCAATAACGTGTTCGTAGCCAATTCGGTCGGCTAGGTGTTGAAACAGTTGCCGGGGAATCGTCGCTAATCGACCCTGGGTTTCCCGTTCGGCTTCGCTAGGTGCGTTAAATAACAGCCACAGATTGATGGCCATTACTTGGGTTAAATAGTGGTGTGCATGCTCTTGGGATACCAGAGCATGTAAGTAATCACCTTTGGCGACTGCTAAAAGTCGCAGCTCACTCAGCGCCTCAATAACGACCACATTGGCGTCAGGGCTTTTCAGAGAGAACGTAGTGAGAGTAGGTACTAGGAACTGTGGGGTTTCCCAGTCTGAGCCTGCAAACACACCGGCGGATTCAAAATCCGCCGCGCGTGCTTCGAGGGCAGCGCAGCCACCCTCCTGCATCAAGATTCGGCGCGCAGTATCCATTACGCGGGGCAGTTTCGCCGGTTTAGAAAAAGCAGGCGCCTGCGAAAGCAGGCGCACCGCATCATCAAATTTGCTCAGCAATCCATTGAGCTTGCCATCTTCAGTTGAAGATGCCTCTTGATTGATCGTCACATTGACTCCTTATCCCAGCCGAGGCAGGGATTATACATAGAAGTCGAGGTCTTCTTGGCGTTTAAGCAGATCACGCAGTGTGTGTGCGTCTTCGCCTTTAAAGTAGACCAAGCCCCAGTGGGTACCAAACGCCGTACGTTTAGTGACGGTTTCTTCAACCGGTGATGTCAGCTCGTGGGATTCAAAATAGGGATGATCCTCTGTTTCTTCAGGAATCTCTAGGCGGCTAACAACCCGGCGGCGGGGATAAACGCCAAAGCAGCCCGCGAACCCATCTGCGTCCACCACCTCTTTGGGAAAGAAGGCAGCGACTTCTTCTTTTGTGCTTTTAGGATCGAATACCAGCATAGACGCCTGATAGGCGTTAAATCCGTAAACCCGCTCGAGAAGTTCGAAGACTTTAAAGCCAGGTGGGCGGTAAGCGACTTCGCCAAAGTACATTTCACCGTCGCTGGTGACAAAGTACTCGGGATGAATGAGACCGAATTCAATATCAAACGCTTTGATCAGCTTTTCGATTTGTGCCGTAATCTGCTCGCGGTATTTTTCAAGCTCTGGAGACGCAGGCACAAATACTGAGTAGCCAAGTGTGACGTACTCTGAAATATTCAGGAAAGCGATCTTGCCATCGTGAATCCACGCTTCTACGGCGAATTCCCAGCCGTCTAAGTGAGACTCCATCAGCACAGGGAACTCTTCGTCGGGGATAGTATCGACTTCATCCGGTGTGCGAATAACGCGGTGGCCAAGACAGCCAGCCTTATCGAACGCCTTCAGGTGGATAGGGTCGTTGGGGTCGCCATCCAGCTTGAGTAGCGTCTGATTAACGCGTTTAAGAAAGCGTACTACGTCATCTTTATCGTGGGCTTCTTCGAAAATACCCACACGGATGCCGCCAAGCTGGGCGCGACGCTTCATCAATGCTTTGTCGCGAAGCAACAGCGATTGCCCGTAAATACGTGGATTGTCGAGTAGCACAGAGTTAATAGCGCCAGCCCACTCAACGGTTTCCTCATAAAGCGGAATAGCGACGTCGACGCCTTTTTCTTTCAGCGTTTCAGCAATTTCGATGGAGCGATCATTGAGACGCTCAAAATTCCATGGAACGTAGGGAATATCATGTTTCTGGCAGTACTCCTCGGCCCAGTCGGGTGCAACCACGATGTAGCGGCGGTCAAAATTCTCAGCCGCTTCGATCGCATTGAGGCTCCAACCTAGTAGGGCGATATAGCCCTTATTGGTATCCTTTTGCATGACGGTGACTCCTGTGGGTGAGTGAATAAAGTTGCCATACCACTTACTTCACCATACACGATAGGGCCTTCCGTCGGCTAATTAGCAGCCACTGAAGGTGAAAGTAGCCAAAAATAAGCGCTTTTGAGGGTGGCATACTAAAGAGCAAACCCCTGAGTATGTTAGGCTAGGCTCCTTAACATTATGTTCAAGTGGCAAGAGGAATAGGCCAAGATGGCGGCCAAGCCGATCTACCGTGTGGTGGTTCACCAGCAGGGTGAAATATGGGATTTATACGTCAGAGAAATCTTTCAAAGCGAACTCTGGGGCTTTATTGAAGTCGAGGAGTTTGTCTTTGACGATGCGTCGCGGGTTGTTGTTGATCCAGGGGCGGAAAAGCTACAGCGTACCTTTGAAGGTGTTAAGCGCAGTTATCTGCCGCTTAACGCCATTGTGCGTATTGACGAAGTAGAACGTGAAGGCCCTTTGAAAGCAGTTAAAAGCGATGCCCGCGTCGCAGAGTTTCCTCGTCCCTTTCCATTGCCGCCTCGTGGAGAAGGGTAAGCGCCTAGACAAGCGCACCGCTTTGAGCGATACGCGCGACGGCTTCGTCTGCCTCGCGCGTTTTTACAATCAGGACATGACGTCATGCAAGTAAATAAACTTCGTAGTAGTTGTTACGCCACTGCCGTTGGCGTGTTGTTGAGTATCGGAGGAGCTCCTGCATTTGCCCAGTCTGATAACCAAGCTTGGGTAAGCGATGAGTTAAGCACGTATGTGCGTAGTGGCCCCACCGATGGTTATCGTATTGTGGGAACGTTAAATGCAGGTGAGCAGGTCGAGGCGCTTGAAACAAGCGGTGATTATACCCGCGTACGTAGTAGTAGCGGCGATACGGTGTGGGTGCTCAGTAGCGAGCTACAGCAAGACCCGAGTGCCCGTCAACAGCTACCCGTACTACAAGCCCAAGTCGATGAGCTTACCCAAGAATTGGATGGCATTAACGATACTTGGGAGCAGCGCATTTCTTCTATGACGGAAACACTTGATATTCGTGAAAAGCGGATTGTCGAGTTAGAAGCGCGTAACCACGAGCTTGATAGTGAAGCAGAGCAGTCTCGCCAGCAGGTGCGTGCCTTACAGGCGCGTCTAGACACCCAGGAAGAAGATCTGCTAATGCGCTATTTCATGTACGGCGGTGGGGTTGCCGGCGCTGGGTTATTAGTCGGGCTGATTGTCCCCCATTTACCGCGTCGTCGTAAAAAGAGAGACCGCTGGTTTTAAAGCGACGTAAAAAACAAACGTTTTGTGTAAATTTCGAGCACGAGGTGGCCGCAATGGAAAACCCCTGGCGCCAACGTTGGCAAGAGGGACGTATTGGCTTTCATTTGTCCGATACACACCCGGCGCTTGTCCAGTACTGGCCTACGCTTAATGTGACGCCTGGGGCCAAAGTACTTGTGCCGTTATGCGGAAAAAGCCTGGATATGCGTTGGCTAGCAGATGCAGGGCACCCCGTGCTGGGCATTGAGTTGGCTCCTGAAGCAATCGAGCAGTTTCTGGCCCAGCGCAATGCGAGTGTATCGCGCTATACCCAGGCAGGTTTTAATGTCTCACGCCAGGGTAGCGTTGAAGTGTGGTGCGGTGACTTTTTCCACTTGCACATCAAGCAGGCGGCGGAAGTGGGCGCATTTTATGACCGCGCTTCATTAATTGCACTGCCTCCGGCTACTCGAGAGCGCTATGCCTTCCACCTTGCTCAGTTAGTGCCGCCTGGTGCTAAAGGGTTATTAGTGGGGTTAACCCACGATGAAGACAATGCAGGCCCACCTTACAGTGTGCCCAACGGCGAAATTGAGCATTTGTTTATGCCCAACTTCCGCGTTGAATTGGTTGAGAATAGAGAGGCTGATGAACGGGGCCGCAGCGAAAGCATTTGGGTGCTGGAGCGTCGTGGCCCGCACGTATAAATCTGCCCGCAAAGCGGGCAGATGTTCTCAGAATAAGCTATCAGGATAAAACGGTTTAGCGAGCGAGTAAGCGGCCCAACTCTGGGTCACTAAACGCACGATTTAAACCATCACTTAACAAATCGTTTAGCATGCGTGCATTGGCATCTTCGCTGGGCTTGATGGCATAGCCTTGGGTGCGTCGCGAGGTGTAAGTGCCGGTATACGTCGTGCCTTTGTTCTGGGCAATCGCTCGGAAAACTCCCTCAATACGCGCTTCGTCGATCAGCGGTTGGCCGCTTTCACCTTTGGCATAGTTAAGGCCAGCGAGTTCAAGAGTAATGCTCGGGCGGCCTTGGGCAGCATCGCGAGTAGGAGTGAACCCCATATCGCGCACAGCGCGTTCTGCTTCGGCTTGCAGCTGCGGAATGAGCTCATGACTGCTCACGGTAATCTGCGCGGTCGACATACTGCCACCTGAGCGTGTTCCAATCACTTCACTTTCTCTGGCATCAGCAGTTATCACGGTGACTTGTTGGCCAGAGCCTGTCTGCGGCACGCTGGCGCTGCGCTCTGGGCTTAGCTGTAGGTACTGAGGGCTAGCGCAGGCCGCTAGCAAAACGCTGGTAAGCAGCGCACCAGAGAGGTGTAAAAAATGGCGCCGACGCATGGTCTTCCTCCGCTATGGCTAAAACGTCAGTATAACGCGGGTAGTGTGCTGGCGGTATGTTCTGGTGGCGTGGGTTGTGCCGTCGCTTTCAACGCCGTGTCGTGAGAAGCGCCGTCAGCGATATCGATCAAATGCGTTAGGCTGTTTTTTTGGAATCAGGACCAAGGATTAACCAGACGGACAATAAAATGACGGCAGACCCTGATAAGAACCCGCTGGAAATCGTTTCATCAAGCACTAAAAAGCCCCATAGCACAGCGAAGGGTGGTACTAAGAAGGTGACGGTGAGCGACCGTAAAGGCCCGATGTCGGCGATCAATCTAAAATAGAGGATATAAGCGAGAGAGGTGCATAAAAAGCCGACGGCTAGCAGACTGATCCATACATCACCTTGAAGCCAGTTAATGCTAGGGCCATATGAAATATTCCAGATCAAAAAGGGGCTGAGAAAGGCGGTCGCGCCTATTTGACTGCCAAACGCTACCAGCGTTGAATCTAGGCCGCCCTGTTGGGTTATCCACTTTTGGGTGAGAAACCCCGCAAAGCCGTAACCAATAGTGGCTATGATGCAAGCGGCCACGCCGATGTATATATTGCCGACGATATTTGAATCACCCACCGTAGTAATGACCGTAATACCGATAATACCTAATGTGACACCTATCCATTTTCTTAACGATAAACGCTCGCCAAAGATAAATAAGCCAATCATGGCACCCGTTAAAGGCGTTGTGGCATTTAAAATAGCGGAGTATCCAGCAGGTAATAATGTTGCTGCTATGCTGTACATAAGAAAAGGAATGCCTGAGTTGATAGCGCCCAATATCAAAACCTTGCCTAGTTTACCTCTGAATTCCAGGCTTTTGCGTATGATTAAGATGATAAAAGCTAAACCCAGTAGGCCAAAAAAGACTCTAAAAAATGCTGTGTTGATTGGCCCTATCGCTGGGGAGGCGATGCGCATGAAAAGAAAGCTAGCTCCCCAGATAGCGGCTAATGATAGGAGTCGTATATAGTCGATTGCTTTCATTTTATTCCCCATTTTAAGGTTTTCTATTAGTCAACAAGCCCTAGGGTTATCCTCGTGTGGCTCAGTATTGCCGCCTTTGGAACATGGGAGAAACCCGTTTCTTGCTGTCTTTGTAGTCGGTACAAAATAGGCATCGCTATGACGTTTACAGATCTGTTTGAAAACGACGATATGAAGTTGATTAACCTGCTTCCACAAGATGGGGCGGTCTATTACCACGGCAAACTTCTAGAGACGGCCATTGCCGATATGTATCTAGCTAAATGTCGGGACGAACTAAGTGCCTGATCTTAAGTTTTCGTGTAACGTTGGAGTCTGATATCTCTAACGGATGGAACCATGTTAAGGCGTTTCGTTGCTCCCCTTACTGACTCTGAACAGCAGACGCTGTCCTCCGCCTAT
>NZ_JABUZF010000144.1:0-6516 GCF_014897885.1 Halomonas sp. 3D7M
CGCATGCACACGTTTTATGGCACCGAAGTGGATCAGATTGCAGCTGATTTTCGGGAACGGGTAAGTGAAGCGAGTGATGGCACTATCAACATTCAATTTTTCCGTGGCGGCGAGCTAGTCAGCAGCGACCAGTTTGTCGAAGCCGTTGCCCGTGGGAGCATCGATATCGGCCATGGTGTAGGTAGTTACTGGCCTGGCACAGTGGGTATCGGCACGATCGAAGGGGGCCTACCTGGAGCATGGGTAAGCGCTGAAGAAGCACACGATATATTTGCCAACCAAGGCCTTGATGAACTCATCGCAGAAGCTTACGAAGAGCAAGGCGTTAAGCTGATTGGCCGCGGCTTTGGTAGCGATTATGGTCTAGTCACCCGAGAGCCTGTTTCCAGCCTGGAAGATCTTTCCACCATGCGCATCCGCGCAACCAGCTCCATTGCAACGGTGCTGGAAAAATTCGATATCCCAACAGCCTTTATTCCTGGTGAAGAGCTCTACGTTGCGCTTTCGACAGGCGTTATCGACGGTGCTATTTACGGTGGCCCTGTTGAGTACGAACAGCTGCGAATTAATGAAGTAGCGGGCTACTACACCGATATCAACTTACTCAACCCAGGCTGGACAGAAAACGCATTCATCAACCCTCGCACCTGGGAACGGATGAGCGAAGAGCAGCAGCAAATCTTGGTAGATGAGCTGGCTCAGTACCTGGAAGACGTTCACAACTGGCTAGAAGAAGGCAACCAACGCATCATCGATGAAGGTGAGCTGTTTGAATTCGCCACCCTGCCAGCAGAAGATTCGCAACGCCTAGCCGAAGCATCTTTGCCGATTTGGGAAGAAGAAGCGGCACGCTCTGAGCGAAATGCCCAAGCCGTTGAAATCTTGATTAACAACGCCAAAGCGCAAGGAAGATTGAGTGAGTAAGATCAACCGATATCTACGCTTTCAGGATGGGCTTTCCGACTGGGTCGGACGAGTCACCGCTTGGCTGACGCTAGGTATTATCGGTGTACTGCTCTATGAAGTAGTCGCTCGCTATGTACTCAATGCCCCCACTGTGTGGGGGCACGAACTAGCGACGATGTTCTTCGGTGCGCTGAGTATCCTGGCTGGCAGCTATACCTTACGCCACCAAAGCCACGTGCGCAGTGATGTCATCTATCGCCTGCTGCCCTTCCGCATGCAGGCGTTGTGTGACGTGATTGTGTTCTCACTGGGTATCTTGGTGCTGAGCGTATTTTTCACCATGGCCGTGGAATTTGCCCACCGCTCCTGGCTAATTGGTGAGTATTCCAACCGAAGCATTTGGCGTCCAGCGCTTTGGCCGATAAAAGCGACCATTCCAATTGCCGTTGGATTGCTAATTCTGCAGAGCGTAGCAGAGCTAGTGAGGGCCATCGTGCGTTTACTTGGCATTCCCTATGATGATCCGCGAGACGACATTAGCGACGCTGATTAAATACAGCCCGACTCTGTTTAAACAGAGTGCTGCTTAACCCTCGCTCTATTTCAACGTGGTTTTACCGTGAAAAATAAGAGACACACCCCGGCACGTCCTTGTGGATATGCCATGCAAAGGGTATCCCTATGTTAAATTTAGACCCCATGATAATTACGGCGATCATGTTTCTCTCCATGATCGTCCTAATGGCAATAGGCGCTCCGCTAGCGTGGGCGTTGATGATATCGGGCATGGGAAGTGCCTACATGATGTTTGGCCCTGGTGGCTTGGACTTCTTGCTCTCATCGGCATACAGCACCATGGACAACTTTCTCCTGGTGGCCCTCCCGCTGTTCATCTTTATGGGATTGGTACTGGAACGTTCCGGTATTACCGATGATCTTTTCGAGATGATGCATAAGCTGATGGGCAGCCTTCCTGGCGGGCTCGGGATAGGCACCATTCTGATCTGCGCCCTTATCGCTGCCATGGCGGGAGTCTCAGGGGCAGCTACCGTCAGCCTAGGGATCATTGCATTACCGGCAATGCTCAAGCGGGGCTATCACAAGCGGCTAGTCACCGGCACTATCATGGCAGGTGGGGCATTAGGTTTTCTCATCCCGCCTAGCATCTTGATGATTGTTTATGCGTTTCTGGCCCGTGAATCGGTAGGAAAGCTATTTGCTGCTGGCTTAGTGCCTGGCCTAATGCTTGCCGCTATTTACATGGCCTATATATTGATACGCTGCCGCATAAACCCTTCTCTAGGTCCCGCTGCGCCAGTAGAAGAACGCTTTAGTGCCAAAGAAAAGCTGATGTCTTTGCGGCATGTGATTGCCCCTGGCCTTTTGGTCACGGCTGTATTGGGCTGCATTATCGGAGGGGTAACCTCGCCTTCGGAAGCCTCTGCAGTCGGGGCTGGCGGTGCCATGCTGATTGCAGCGCTGAGAGGTCGGCTTAATTGGAGCCTGCTGCGCTACGCGATGCTCAGCACGGCCAAAATAACCGGTATGTTGCTCTGGATTGCCATTGCCGCGGTATTCTTTAGCCGTATCTATATGGGCTTAGGCGCCGGTATGATCGTCAGTGATTTTATTAATGACTTCTCGCTGTCGCCCTATACCGTCATCATCATCATGCTGATTAGCTTTTTTGCACTGGGCATGTTTCTCGATGACTTTGCGATCCTGTTCATCACGATTCCGCTTTATGTGCCAATCGTACGTGACTTAGGGTTCGATACTACCTGGTTTGCGGTGCTGTTTATTATAAGTATGCAGTCCGCTTATCTGACACCGCCCTTTGGGTATAACCTGTTCTATATGCGATCAGTCGCGCCAAAGTCCATTACTATCGTTGATATCTATCGTTCAGCACTGCCGTATGTTGCTCTACAGATAGTGGGATTAGCAATTATCGTACTATTCCCAAGTATTGCGCTGTGGTTGCCCAACCTACTGTTCTAAACGAGCGTATCAAACGACTATCGACAGAAACCCAACTAAAAAGGCCCTAATGATTAGGGCCTTTTCTTTTAACGTTTCTTCGCTGCCTTCTGTTGCCCTATGCGACACTTTGTTGGCGCATTACCTGGGCAATAATCGGCACAGGAGACATCAAGTGTTCGTGCATCAATGCCACTGCTTCATCCTTGCGGCGCTCAAGCGTGGCATCTACCAGCGCGGCATGCTCTTGGCGCTTTTCTTCAAGGGCCTGAGCAGAAAACACGGTTTCTTTAAGCCACAAAAAGCGATAACGCTGAACTTTATCAAACAGCCCAGCGCGCACTTTCATCAAGTGAGGAGAGTTACAGCCAACCACCATCGCGGTGTGAAAATCACTATGCCGACGATCCCAACTATCTAACAGCCCTTCTGGCGAGTTCATTTCCGTCAGCTTTGCTAATTGATAAGACTTTGCCAAGATATTAGCTTCCCAGGCATCATCGCCGCGCTCGATTGCAAGCCCCAACATCATCGCTTCAACCTGCGCCCGGGCATCGTAAATATCGTTAAGCTCAGCAAGCGACATGGGTGCCACACGATAGCCACGCTGGCTAATTGCCACCACTAAATGTTCAGCAACAAGCTGGGAAAGTGCTTCTCGCAGAGGACCAATACCTAGGTCATAGCGCGCTTTAAGCACACTCATACGCAATTTTTCGTCAGGCTGAAAAGTGCCTTTAATAATATCTATTTTAAGTAGCTTGTAGGCACGAATACCCAAGTTTTCCTTGGCATCCGCCTTTTCGTCTGGGAAGAAAGATGAATTCATGAGTATGCATTTGGCAAAGTGGGTCAAAATAATAGCACACCTTGTAACAGCTGTTTGAACGTGTTCTTCCCCCGCCTCAATAACAAATGCAACAAGCAATAAAAAAAGCCGATGCAGACTAGCTGCACCGGCTTCTATCAACACTCTCTATATATCAGCACACTTATCAGCGCTCTCTACAAAAGCTTCTATTGGCGCTTAACTAACCAATGAGACGCTAGATATTACGCTGTAAGCTCTTCGAGCAATTCTTCAACAATCGTCAACCCTTCTTCAAGGATGCTGTCTTCAATAGTGACCGGCATCAAGAAGCGGATCGTATTACCGTAAAGCCCACACGACAGCAGGATAAGCCCCTTCTCCCGTGCACGTTTGCACATGGCCGCAGCGAGTTCTGGATCGGGGGTTTGATCAGCTGCAACAATATCCAATGCCGCCATCGAACCTAAATGGCGCACGTTTTCGACACAAGCAAAGCGTTGCTGCCACTGAGTAAAGCGCTGCCCCAGAACCTCTCCTAAGGCTTGGCTCTTTTCAAGAATCTTTTCTTCTTCGAATACTTCAAGTACCGCTAACACGGCCGCACAAGAAACCGGACTACCTGAATAGGTGCCACCCAGCGAGTTAGGGCCACACGCATCCATATGCTCAGCCGTTCCCACGACGGCTGAAATCGGCATGCCACCGGCCATACTCTTAGCCATGGTCATCAGGTCAGGCTCAACACCACTGTGTTCAATGGCAAACAGCTTACCGGTACGGCCAAAGCCAGACTGAACTTCATCGACGATCATCAGCATGCCGTGCTCGTCGCAAATTTCACGCACCGCTTTAAGGAAGCTGGCCGGTGCAGGATAGAACCCACCTTCACCCAGCACAGGCTCAATCACGATAGCCGCGGTGTCTCTGGGGTTGGCATCGGTCTTCAGCGTCATTTTAAGACCGCGGATAGCGTCTTCTTCGCTGACCCCATGGAACGGAACGGGGTAAGGCGCACGGAAAACATTCCCCGGCATGCTGCCGAAATCAGCCGAGTAAGGCACCACTTTGCCGTTCATTGCCATGGTCATAAAGGTACGGCCATGGTAGCCACCATCGAAGCAGATCACGTTATTCTTGCCGGTGGCGGCACGTGCAATCTTGACGGCATTCTCCAGCGCTTCAGCCCCGGAGTTAACCAGCATAACTTTGCCATGGCCGCGCACAGGCGTGAGCTGACTGAGTTTTTCAGCGACTTTCACGTAGCCTTCGTAAGGAATAACAGTCTGGCAAGTGTGCATCACCCGACCTAACTGCTCCCTAACCGCTTCGACGACTTTGGGATGGCAATGGCCGATATTAAGCACGCCAATACCGCCCGCGAAATCAATAATACGGTTACCATCCGCATCCCAGATAATCGCGTTCTCAGCACGATCCGCAAATTGCGTTGCAGGGCTGGCGGCACCATTAGCGACATATTTCTGTTTAAGCTCATTCAGCTGTGCATTGCTCATCTTCATTTACTGCATTCCTCAGTTAATTAGTGAAAATCGCTTATAGGCCGCCAACACAGACGTATTTCAACTCAGTAAACTCATCAAGCCCATGACGTGAACCTTCACGGCCCAGCCCAGACTCTTTCACCCCACCAAAGGGCGCTAGCTCGGTAGACAGAATGCCCTCGTTAACCGCAACCATTCCGTACTCCAGCCCTTCCATTACGTGCCAAATTCTGCGGTAGTCACGGGCATAGAAGTAAGCTGCCAACCCGAACTCAGTCGCATTCGCCATGGCAATGGCTTCTTCGTCGGTCTCGAAACGGAACACAGGCGCTAAAGGACCAAACGTCTCTTCACGGGCAACCCGCATATTGTCGGTCACATCAGCAATAATCGTGGGTTCGAAGAAAGTACCGCCCAACGTGTGAGGCTTGCCACCACAGACCAACCGCCCACCCTTTTCCAACGCATCGCCAATGTGGGACTCGACCTTTTCAACCGCGGCCTGATTGATCAGTGGGCCTTGCATAACGCCTTCATCTAGCCCATTGCCCACGTTCAGTTGCGCCACGCGCTTGGCAAACTTTTCAACAAATGCCTCGTAAACGCCGCTTTGAACCAAGAAGCGGTTGGTACACACGCAGGTCTGGCCAGAATTGCGATACTTAGAGGCAACAGCTCCTTCAACGGCGGCGTCTAGGTCAGCGTCATCAAACACGATGAAAGGTGCATTACCGCCTAACTCCAACGATACTTTTTTGACCGTACCGGCACACTGAGCGAGCAGCTTCTTACCCACCGGTGTGGAGCCTGTGAAAGAGAACTTACGCACGCGCGGATCGGTGGTTAGCACCTCTCCAATGGGTGCAGGCTGGCTGGCAGTGACCACATTGATCACCCCAGCGGGCAGGCCAGCAAGCTCAGCCAAGCGCGCCACCGCCAACGCCGTTAGTGGCGTTGCTTCTGCAGGTTTGATAACCACCGTACAGCCTGCCGCTAAAGCGGGGGCGCACTTACGGGTGATCATTGCCAGCGGGAAGTTCCAGGGCGTAACGGCGGCCACAACGCCAATCGGTTCGCGAAACACCAGAATGCGCTTATCGACACCATGTCCCGGCAAAGTTTCACCGGCCATGCGCTTGGTCTCTTCGGCATAAAACTCGACAAATGACGCGCCATACGCCACTTCACCGCGGGACTCTGCCAGTGGTTTGCCCTGCTCCAACGTCATTAGCCGAGCCAGGTCTTCCTGGTGCGCCATGATGGCGTCGAACCAGGCGCGCAACAGCGTTGCACGCTCTTTCGCAGTACGCTTTTTCC
>NZ_JABUZF010000144.1:6535-6923 GCF_014897885.1 Halomonas sp. 3D7M
CCCAGCCATGTCCTGCTGCCTCTGCTGCGGCAACTGCTGCCCGTGCACCATCAGCATCCAGGTCAGGGACTTCTGCTAATAGCTCACCATTTGCCGGATTAGTGACCGCAAAGCGCTTGTCAGCACCGCACCACTCTCCGCCAATAAATGCGTCAGGTATCAAAATATCGGGTAACTCACTCATCTTGTTTTCCTTTTTGCCATGACATTAGAGCGTGCTCTCAAACGCTGGCCGCGCCTCCCACGAACTCGCTACAACGCCATTGCCTGTACTTCCGAAAGCACTAGCGAGCCAGCTTCTTCATTTTCAGATAGGCAGCATCAACCGTAATGACTAACAAAATATCTACATTTACAAAAAACGTCAAAATATATTTTTAGCAAAATC
>NZ_JABUZF010000144.1:6952-8743 GCF_014897885.1 Halomonas sp. 3D7M
CCGCGTAAACCCTCGCCCAATCGGGCGGGGATACAAGCGGGAACCGCGCAGCGGTTCTACTCAGGCGTGGCCTGACTCTGAACGTACTCGCGTAGAGTCTCAATGGTCGCCCCTCCGGCGCTACATGCGAAGTATGAGCGTGACCACACCGCCCCACTTTTACTCTGCCGTGGTATGTGCGTGTTGAGTATTCGTATACGGCGTGACGATACAGATTTCAGGTTGTTCACCAGCACACTAACTGCCAGCTTGGGCGGATAACTTACGAGCAAGTGGACGTGATCACCCTCACCATCCATTTCAACCAGATCACACTCCAGCTTCTCGCAGGCCGACTCAAACGCTTCACGCAGTTGCTCGATCATGTAACCGTCAAACAGCTTACGGCGGTACTTCGTGGTGAAGATCAGGTGTACAACTAACTTCGTAACGCTGTGACGTTTTTTCAGGTAGTCGTTCAGTGGTGGATGATCTTGTACACCCATTTTAAATTGCCTTCTTAAAGCCTATAATAGCTGTATTCTAGCTATGAGCACTGAAATGTTAAAGGCCACGAAAGTACGCATCTACCCGACACCTGAGCAGGCGGAGTTCCTTAACCGTCAGTTCGGCGCTACGCGGTTCGTGTACAACAAGGCACTGCATATCATCAGTTCACAGTATCGGCGGCATGGCGCGAAACTCCGCGCTAAGAAAGACCTCAAGCCACTGCTGACGGTGGCGAAGAAGTCCCGCAAGTATCATTGGCTCAAGAATTTTGACTCGATTGCCTTGCAGCAAGCCTGTATCAACCTCGATAAAGCCTTTCAGAATTTCTTCGACCCGAAGCTCCCAGCGCGTTACCCGAAGTTCAAGCGCAAGCACGGGAAGCAGTCCAGTTACCACTGCATGAGCGTCAGTGCGGGTGAGAGCTGGATCAAAGTGCCGAAGATGAGGCCGATCAAAGCGCGTATCCACCGCGAGATCACAGGCGCTATTAAAAGCATCACCCTGTCACGCACTGTCACAGGGAAATACTACGCCTCGCTGTTGGTCGAGGACAGTATGGAAGCCCCCACCCCATTGCACACCGTTGATGCCGTGCTGGGCGTCGATATGGGGCTGACCCATCTTGCTATCGACTCGGAGGGGAATAAGACTGATAACCCTCGGTTCCTGAAACGCGCTCAGTCGAACCTGCGACGCAAACAGAAAGCCCTTTCGCGCTGCCAGAAGGGCAGCAAAGGCCGTGCGCAGGCACGGCTGAAACTGGCTAAGGCGCACGAGCGTCTAGCGAATACCCGTGCTAATTTCCAGCACAACCTGTCCCGACAGCTTATTGACGAAAACCAAGCGGTGGTAGTCGAGACACTAAAAGTCAAAAACCTGCTGAAGAATCGAAAGCTATCTAAGCACATCGCAGACGCAAGCTGGTGCAGCCTGATTCAGAAACTGGAATACAAGGCGAAAGAGCAGGGTAAATATCTGATCAAGATCGACCAGTGGTTCGCCAGCTCCAAAACCTGCTCCTGCTGCGGACACAAGGTAGAGTCCCTGCCGTTGTCGGTGCGCAACTGGAGGTGCCCAGCCTGTTATGCGGAAAGAGACCGCGACATCAACGCCGCCATCAATATCCGCCAGCAGGGTATTATCAAACTACGGGCCGAAGGACTGTCGGTTCCTGCCAATGGAGGCTTGCTTAAATCCGGCCGCGCGCCGGTTGCAGCCTAAGAAGTTGGAAGCCTCGCCCGTCAGGGCGGGGAGCAGTCACCATATACACTAAAAACTGGACGGTAGGGTTGGATGACACCG
>NZ_JABUZF010000145.1:0-562 GCF_014897885.1 Halomonas sp. 3D7M
GGTGTGCAGCATTTTGTAAGTAATACCTGGCCGTCGGTCGGGCTGCCAGGGCAGCCTATGGGCAGGCACGGCCAGTTGCAAAATATCGTTTTCATCAAACTGGTGTAGCTTTACCAGAATAAGTGCGCCTTCTTCGCCTATTTGTGGGGTATGACCAGTGCCAATCGGGTTGCGTAAGTAGCTGCCTGCCGGGTAACGGCCATGCTCATCGGCAAAGACACCTTCCAACACTAAAATTTCTTCACCACCACCATGAGTATGGCGATTGAACTGGCTGTTGGGCGCGTAGCGTACCAAGCTGGTGGCTCTGGCGACTTCGTCGCCAATGCGGTCTAGCATCATGCGCTCTACACCAGCGCTGGGGGAGTCCACCCAACGGTACTGATCCGGCGTGACACTGGCAAAGTGGCTAAAATCGGCGTTCAGGCGCATGGTATTGGCTCTTTGCAGGGATGAAAATTCGCAGCAGTAGTGCAAGTCTCCCCATCCCTGGGACAAAATGCAACGCAAAAAAATACCGCCCGGCGGCGGTATTCAATAGTTAACTTTTTGGCTTAGTGAT
>NZ_JABUZF010000145.1:594-6170 GCF_014897885.1 Halomonas sp. 3D7M
ATGATAGTCGTGGTCGTGGTCGTGGTCGTGGTCGTGGTCGTGGTCGTGGTCGTGGTCATCATGACCCGGTTCAGCTAATGCTGAGTGCAGCACGTTCGCGTTATGACGCATCATGCCTAAGTAAGTGCCGGCTTCACCCTCACTCGCCAGCGCATCGGCATACAGTGTGCCAGCAATTGGCAGGCCAGTTTCTTCGGCAAGCTGGTTGATGATGGCTTGGTTGGTCATGTTCTCGTGGAACAGCGCCTGCACGTTTTCCTGCTCAATGACATCTACAAGCGCGGCCATGCTGGCGCCGCTGGGGTCAGCTTCGGTAGACAGGCCGACAGGAGCAAGAAAGTTCACCCCATAAGCATTTGAGAAATAACCAAACGAATCATGGCCGGTAATCACGCTGGCGGAAGCGGGAATATCGCTCAGCAAATCACGAATTTCATGATCAGCCTCGTCTATTGCTGCTAAATAGCGCTCAGCATTCGCTTGATAACTTTCGGCATTGGCACTGTCTGCTTCGATTAAGCCATCGCGAATATTGGTAACGTAGACCTTTGCCTGCTGTAGATCCTGCCATGCGTGAGGGTCGTCATCACCATGGTCATGTTCACTGTGATCGTGCTCGTCATGTCCGTGGTCATGATCGTCGTGGCCATGGTCGTCGTGTCCATGATCGTCATGGCCGTGTTCTTCATGATCGTGTTTGGCAAAGGCGCGGGGTTGAATGCCGTTGGTTGCAGTGACCAATGCACCCGTATAGTCGCTAGACTCAATCAAACGCTCCATCCAGCCCTCAAACAGCAGTCCGTTAAAGACCACCACATCTGCGCTGGCCAACGCGCGGGCGTCGCCTGGGCTTGGTGAATAAACATGCGCATCGCCGTCAGGGCCGACAAGCGACGTTACGTCAACGTGCTCGCCGCCCACGTTTTCGACCATGTCGGCCAAGATAGAGAAGCTGGTCACTACCTGAACACGGTCGCTAGCCATTGCTGCAGGCAATGCCAGCATGGCCGAAACACCCACCCACCAGCGCGATGAAGAGAAAAGCGACATATAACGCTCCTTCAAAAATAACAAAGAGTTATGACGACTGTTCAAGCGCCAGCGGCGTTGTCTTGCGCCGCAGCTTAGCGGCTAAGCTGTGATAGCGGCCGAACAGTGCCGACAGTAGATAACCCACCCCAGCCAGCAAAATAATGCTCGGCCCTGATGGGGTATCAAGATGAAATGAAATCAATAGCCCGCCGGTACTGGCGACCATGGCCAATACCACGGCAATACCTATCAAGCCTTCCAGCCGCTTACTCCAAAACCGCGCTGCAGTGGCAGGCAGCATCATTAAGCCCACCGCCATTAACGTGCCCAAGGTTTGGAAACCCGCGGTTAAATTAAGCACCAATAGCCCTAAAAAAACGCTATGTACCCAGCTGCTACGGCGGCTTTGCCCGCGTAAAAACAGCGGGTCTAAACACTCCACGACCAACGCGCGGAAAATAATCGCCAAAATAATCACAATCAGTGTGCTGATAGAGGCAATGAGCAGTAGCGCTGTGGAGTTAATCGCCAAAATTGAGCCGAACAGCACATGGGTTAAATCCACGCTGCTGCCACCCATCGAAATGAGCAATACCCCGGCCGCCAGCGAGATAATAAAGAAGCTCGCCATGGCGGCGTCTTCGCGCTGGCCGCCCATTTTCGACACAGCACCGGCAAGTAACGCCACCATCACGCCGAAAAGAACGCCGCCAGCGCTCATCACCGGTAGAGAGAACCCGGCGAGTAAAAAGCCCAGCGCCACCCCAGGCAAAATAGCGTGGGCCATTGCATCGCCAATCAGGCTCATGCCCCGTAGCACCAAAAACACGCCCAGTGGAGGAGCTGCAAGCGAAAGTGCCAAACCACCCACGACCGCACGCCGCATAAAGCCATAATCGAAAGGCGCAACAAACCACGCATCAAGCAGTGCCAGCATGACGACCTCCCAAAGCAAACGGCACGACCTTGGCCGATGCATGTTGGTGGTTAAGCGCGCTAGGCGCGACCCAGCGACCATGGCCACCGTTTAGCATTAATACTTCATCGGCTAGGTGGCTCAGATGATCCATGTCGTGCAGCACAATAATGATGGTCACGCCTTCATCGGCCATTTGGCGCAAAATACGGATCAAAATATCCACCGTATCGCTATCCACGTTGGCAAACGGCTCATCCAGTAACAAAAGCTCCGCTTCCTGCATCAACGTACGGCCAATCAGCGCCCGCTGGCGCTGGCCGCCGGAAAGCTCACCCAAAGGGCGGTGGGCCAAATGAGAAATACCTAAGCGCGCCATGATGTCGCGACCCTTGCGATAATGCGCCGCACAGTAGCCTTTCAACGCCCCGTGGCTTGGCCAACTGCCGGTCATCACCAACTCTTCCACGCTCATCGGAAAGGTAAGGTCCAGAGCCAGTTGCTGCGGTAACCATGCGCGGCGTGCTTTATCAACGGTGCAAATCACTTTGCCGCTAATAGGCCGCAGTTCTCCCATAATCGCCTGGATCAGCGTGCTTTTGCCCGCCCCGTTAGCGCCGATAAGCGCCGTAATAGCACCGGGTTTTATGTCACCATCGACATGCTCAAGTACCGTGCGTCCGCCTTGGGCAAGGTGCAAGTCATGCAGTTGCAGGCGTGAAAGTGAACGCTCACTCATAACGGCCACCCACTTGCCCACAAAACTAACCCCCATAAACCCAGCAGCGGCAGTGCCACTAGACCCAACCGCTTCGTGGCAGATAACGACATCAGCGAAAAATGACAAGGACCTTCCTTGTTATGGCGATGCATATGCTCACTCATTGAGTGTCCTCGCTACCAATAAATAAGTTATAACATAACAATTACAAAAACCAAAAAAGAGCCCGATATTTTACGCGCTCCTGGTGTGCTGACAATCCTGTTGCACTGACAATGTTAAATCGTGCCTCTTATATAGCCATGGTGTGCGGCGACCATTACGCGGCTAATAGCGCCAAATGGCTGGGGTGAGACGTACTCACCGTTCAAAGTGACAGACCCAACCGAGAAACGAGCAGGTTGAAAACGGTTAATCGCGCTAGAGGCTTGGTTGGGCTGCGTCCAAATCTGCAGCTTATTGTAAGCCGACCAGTCAGCAGACGTTTGGGCCTGGGCTTGCGTAGACAGCGTGAGCAGCACCAGCGCGGAAGCCGCCAACACACGAAACATCGGCATAGCGAATCACCCAAATAAGAAAAGTAACGCGAAGCGTAGCACGTTGAGCCGAAGGCGCTAGCGTGGAATCGGTGTGGGCTAAGTATGACTAAGGTCAATGGCGAGGTTGGGTAAAGAATGGTTAGATGGAGTTCTTTTTCAATTAGACGGCCAAGTACACGTTAAACGTCTTCAGCATTTACCTGGAAACCGAATTAGAGTTATATCTGACAATTCGCTGTATCCCAGCTACGAAATGGACGAAACAGATAACTTCCAAATTTGCGCTCGTTTTTTAGGGCGTTGGGCATTTGGGAGGGTGTAGCAAACCAACTAAAAAGGCAGGGAACATGGAGATAGCACAAAAAATCGCAACACTGGCGAGCCGTGCCAGAGAGCAGCTTGACCACATCGTCAACGAAGAAGCGACGAAAAATGCGATGGTCATGCCATTTATACAAAGCTTAGGATATGACGTTTTCAATCCAACCGAGGTACTGCCTGAATTTACGGCTGACGTTGGCTTGAAGAAAGGCGAGAAGGTCGACTACGCCATCAAAAATGATGGTGTGCTTTCAATCCTCATCGAATGTAAGCCCCGTACGACAGACCTTGCAGATGCACAATTCAGCCAGCTCTACCGCTATTTCAATTGCACGGAAGCAAAGTTTGCGATTTTAACCAATGGCATTGAGTACCGCTTTTACTCAGATCTTGATGACACAAACAAGCTAGATAACAGACCATTTTTTACCTTTCGTCTGACTGACTATAACGAAAGGGATATTGAAGAACTGAAGAAATTTGCTAAGCCTGTTTTTAACGTCGATACCATTCTTAGTACCGCAAATCGGCTGAAATACACCAATCTCGCGATGGCATCATTCAGCAAGATGCTTAAAGAACCGCCCCGCGAATTCATCAAATTCATCGCTCAAGATTTCTTTGATGGACGGATGACTCAGCAAGTTCTTGATGAATTCACACCGATCATCCGCGACGCAATGGCTCAACACATCAAAGAGCAGGTTTCTCTAAGACTCAAACAGGCATTAGCTACGACAAGTGGCGATGAGTCAGGTGCTGTTAACTTACAGTCCATTCAGATGGACTCCGAAGAACCTTCTCAAAATACAGATGATGAGATAGTCACGACTCAGGAAGAGATCGATGGTTACAACATGGTTCGGGCTATCGTTGCCAGCGAAGTAGCTCCTGAAAGGGTTTTCATGCGAGATGCAAAGTCGTATTGCGCCGTGCTGCTTGATGACAACAATCGTAAGCCGATCTGTCGCCTTCACTTCAATTCCAAAATCTTAAAAAGAATTGAAATTCGCCAAGATAATGAATCAGTTAAGCACGATCTAAATGTACTGACTGATATCTTCAATCACAGAGACGCTCTGATAGCCGTTGTAAAAGGCTACGAATGATCCCTAAAGCCGGTCTTGTGCCGGCTTGTTTTCGCCCGGCAAGGTAAATAAAGCTTATAAATTGGCTCATAAGGTAAGCATATTTACCTTGTGTTTTGCGACGTCTGCAAACGTCAGCTTTAACCACCACGGCTTGGAGTCAACAAATGCAAACCAATGCCCAACCATGCCGGGTGTACATGCATCCGACCGCTGGAAACAGCCACATCGCCATCGCGGTCATGCAAGCCACCACAGTCCGCATCGCCGCCCGCCTGAGTGGTACAAATTCCGCACTACCTATCTGCTCACCGCCATAAATGTACACCTGCCGGGTCACTTTCGCGGGTGCGCTAACGCTTACGCCGCGCTACTCGAAATGTGCATTACCTTCATTAATTAGTAAGTTGGATGTTGCCGTCCAGGTAATTCAGCGCTCAACCGTTGTGAATACTCTCTCAGTTTCGGCGTCATCAGCACGATGGTGCTTTAATTGTTAAATATGGTGAGGAAAAGAGTGTTCCAAAATAAAACTGCTTTAACATAATGAATGCTGTGTGTGTCGGTAACTGCCATCTAGAGGATATTACGTCATGGAAAACTTTCTTGAGCAATTTGGGGCTTATGTTCCTTTGATCATCAATGCCGTGAAAGCATTGTTGGTGTTAATTGTGGGCTGGATTGTCGCAGGGGTAGTCAGCAGCTTAGTGCGTAAGCGGGTGAATGCGATACCGCGTATAGATCCAACGCTGGGCAACTTTCTTGCAGCCTTGGTGAAGTGGGTCATTCTGCTGGTTGTATTTATTACGGTACTGGGTCTGTTTGGTATTCAGGCTACTTCGCTGGTTGCTGTGTTGGGGGCTGCCACGCTGGCTATTGGCTTGGCGTTGCAGGGCACGCTGAGTGATTTAGCGGCGGGGTTTATGCTGATTGTGTGTAAGCGTTCATTCCAGGACGTA
>NZ_JABUZF010000008.1:0-3500 GCF_014897885.1 Halomonas sp. 3D7M
TAGTTGATCACCACCATGGCGTTCTGGTCGTAGTTATAAGGCTTGAAGCGCGGCATGCTGACCACTCCTCGTCTGTTTCCTAGATCCTACCAAAACTTAGCCGTCAGCGGAGTTTTTCTACAGGCTCAACGCCCTGTTAAGGGGTGAGCAACGCAATACCGAAGCCACCGCACACCACCCTAATCACTAAAATCAACGCATAGTAAAAATGCCACGCGTTGCGAATCCCTCTTGAACAGTTTGTTATGTTGAAACTCAGCACGTGTTTTACATTAAACTTTTACCGCATTTTCAACTGCATCAAGACTTCCATGTGTCAAAGACAGCCTCAATATTATGACCATCTGGATCATGAACGAAGCAGGCATAATAGTTCTCGGTATAGTGAGGTCGCGGTCCTGGAGCTCCGTTGTCTCGCGCTCCTGCTAAAATAGCTGAGTCATAAAACTCTCGAACCTTTTTCTGACTCGCCACACGAAAGGCAATATGAAAGCTCGTTAAAGCACCCTCAGTCTTAGCGCTACAGATCTCGAATAAGAAGCCCTTACCGAGGTCGAAAGCCCAAAATTTTCCTTTTTCACCAAATGCAACTTTGTACCCTAGTGGACTAAAAGCTTCTTCATAAAACTTCCGGCTTCTTTCCAAATCACTAACGGGAATTGTAACGTGATCAATCATGTATATACCTAAGATATTGCGTGGAAGATGAGATTAGCTGAATACCTGTGGGCTTTGAAGCCCTATTCAACATAACAGTGAAGCATTTATTCGCCGTGCGGAGCATGGCGTATAAATGCCTGTTGGACTAAGGCGCGTCCAGCAGGCGGCTATTTACTAGGGGATTGTATTGACGGGCATGTGGCCGGAGGCCACCAAGCCATGCATCGGCATGTTGCTGGTAACGCGCTCTCATGCTGAGATTAACCGTCATGTCAGTACTCCCGAACCAAAGTTAACCCAATGTAGCGTGCCTGACGGCTAAAATCCATCACCGGGACGAGCGTAGCCGTGACCCGCCAGCGGGTCGGTGAACCATGTCCCTCATCGTGGTATGCCGTTACATTAGGTTCGATAGCGTTGCTCCTGGTGGTTAGGCGGTGGACCGCAGGAGGGGCGCTGAGAGGAGAGTATGCCGATCATCTGCAAGCTGGGTTGCCTACAGTGTGGACAGGTGTAGGTCGGCTCCGCCTCGCTGGCAGCCATATCAGCATCCGGTGCTGGCTCTACAACCGCTAACGCGCGCCGGATCTGTACCAAACGCTGCCGACGACAGCGATTGGCCAGAAAACCGTAATGGCGTACCCGCATCAGCCCCTTGGGCAGGACGTGGAGCAAGAACCGGCGCACGAACTCCTTGCCATCAAGGATGAGTGGCTTGTGCCGCTCGCGGTCACGATAGTCCTTGTAGCGTAAGATCACCTGATGATCATCGACGGTCAGAATGCGTGCATTGCTGATAGCGATCTGGCGCGTATAGCGCGCGAGGTAGCGAACCACGGCGGGGGTGTGTTCAAGGCAATCCTTGCTGTAAACCCCCCACTCAGTGGTCATCAACGTGTTCAGTTGTTCATCGACATCACCGGGCCAAGTGACTCGGTGAAGATCGCCTGCCGTGGCGACTTTGCGCAAAGCACTCACCATGTGCCCACGGAAGTGGCGTGACAAGGCCCGCACGGGGAACAAGTAGTTACTACGCGCTTCACGCCAGTTGCCATCGTCACTCAAGGCACCGCCTGGAACCAAACAATGCAGATGCACATGTTGGCTCAGGTTCTGGCCCCTGGTGTGAAGCACGGCGATCATCCCCATCTGGCCGTCAAGGCGTTTAGGATCGCGCCCAAACATGCGCAGCGTGTGCCAGGCACTTTGGAACAGCAGCCGGTGGATCACCTCGGGATGAAGCTGAACCCAGCCATTAAGGCTGTGTGGCAGTGTGAACACGACATGGTAATAGCGCACCGGTAGGATATTGGCCTGTTGACGCTCGGCCCATTGCTCTATAGCGCGGCCCTGGCACTGCGGGCAGTGACGATCTCGGCAACCGAAGTAGTGTGGCTGTACGTGGGCGCAGTCGGAGCACTGCAAGACCATCCCGCCCATCGCTTCCGTTCGGCAGGCTAGCAGATGAGTACACACTCGTTGTCGGTGGCGATCAAGACCGGCTGGATCGAGAAAACGGGTCAGCGCCTGTTGCAGAGTAGCGGTCTTAGTCATGACCCATCTCCAATGTCGCCACCAGGTCGATATGGCGCTGACTTACCCCTTGCTGGTTCGGTAGCCAGTGTAGGTAGCGCATCGTCGACTGGAGGTTACGATGGCCCAGCAGTCGCTGAAGCTGGTGAACGGGTAGGCCCTGCTCCAGGACATGGGTGGCATACGCATGGCGCAGACTGTGGATGCCCCCTATCCGCTCAACCTCGGCAAGGCGTTTGGCCTGGGTAAAGGCCTTCTGCGGCGCACTGGGGTGCAGTGCTTGATCGGGAAACAGCGCACTCGGGAAGAGCCATGTGGATGGACGGTAGGCTCGCCAGTAATCGCGCAAGCGATCAATCAAGGTCGCCGGAAGCAACACCATGCGATCTTTCGCGCCCTTGCCTTGAGCGACACGCAACTGGCCACGCTGACTGTCGATGTCACTGACACGCAAGTGACAGACCTCACTTACGCGTAAGCCGCAGCCGTAGCACAGCTCCAGCATCATGCGATGCTTGGTGTTTTGGCAGGCGGCCAGAATCCGCCGAACCTCGTCGCGGGTCAGCAGTTCTGGAATCCGCTGCGGTTTTTTAGGGACGGTGAGCGGCACATCAAACGACGGCCACTGCAACACGTGCAGGTACAGGAACCTTACGCCATGCAGGTAGACACGGCAGCTGGCCGCGGACAAACCGCGCTCCTGAACCAGATGATTAAAAAAGTGTTGTAGGTCGTCGGTACTCAACGTGTCTGGCGAACGGTGGAAATATCGTGCCAGCTCAGTGATCACCATCAGGTAGGTGTTGTGGGTACGTTGCGAAAAGCCACGCTGACACATGGCCGCGATCATCTTCTGTCGCAAGGCAGTCATCGTCGTCACTCCTGTTGATTGACCCACGTGGGTCAATCAACAGTGTGGCCCGATGAGGCGAGAAACGTGGTTCGTCGATAGCTACCGCGAAGCGGTTTAGTTCAACAGTGCTTATATAGCCTGCTGCATAACACCATTGAATGTGGCTGCGCGTTTATTGATTTTATCCAGCCGCTCTAAAAAACTTAACCAACTGTTTTTAAAACGCTATTTATATCGTATGGCAGCATCTACAAAATTCGCGAGCCCGCTCGTTTTGCTCTTTTCAATCATACTTTATTCATAAATTTGGCTTAGGTCACGTGGCTTTGCAGAAAAACTGAGCTGGAACATGTTTTAGGCAGTTGGGGCTGCCTTCCCGCTGGGCCGCCATCGCGGGTGCCTTTTGGCTCGTTCCTCGCCAAGCGTTACGCAATGGGATGGACTCCTCCTCACC
>NZ_JABUZF010000143.1:0-1493 GCF_014897885.1 Halomonas sp. 3D7M
CGGTTCGGGTCGTCCGCGGCGTCGTCCTCGACGAACGCGCCGTAGTCCAGCCCGGAATCGAAGTCCTCCGCCCCGGCGCGCTCCTCGCGCCCGCGGCCGGCCTGATGGGATGCCATGCTCGTCCCTCCTTGGGTGGGTCCGTCCGCCCGCGGGCGTCGGCGGTCAGTAACGGTAGTGGTCGGCCTTGAAGGGACCCGCCACGTCCACGCCGAGGTACTCGGCCTGGGACTTGGTCAGCTCGGTCAGGCCCACGCCCAGGGCGTCCAGGTGCAGGCGCGCGACCTTCTCGTCCAGCACCTTGGGCAGCGTGTAGACGCGCTTCTCGTAGTGCTCGCCGGTGAGGGCGCCGGTGCCGGTGGAGCCGCCGAACAGCTCGATCTGCGCCATCACCTGATTGGTGAAGGACGCGCTCATCACGAAGGAGGGGTGGCCGGTGGCGTTGCCGAGGTTCAGCAGGCGGCCCTCGGAGAGCACGATGATGCTGCGCTCGGACTCCGTGCCGGCGTCCAGGGTCCACTCGTGGACCTGCGGCTTGATCTCCGTCTTCACCACGCCCGGGATGCGGGCGAGGCCGGCCATGTCGATCTCGTTGTCGAAGTGGCCGACGTTGCCCACGATCGCCTTGTCCTTCATGGCGGCCATGTGCTCGGCCATGATGATGTCCTTGCCGCCCGTGGTGGTGACGAACAGGTCCGCCTGGCCCACCACGTCCTCGAGGCGGGCCACCTGGTAGCCGTCCATCGCGGCCTGCAGCGCGCAGATCGGGTCGATCTCCGTGACGATCACGCGGGCGCCCTGGCCGCGCAGGGCCTCGGCGGCGCCCTTGCCGACGTCGCCGTAGCCGCACACCACGGCCACCTTGCCGCCGATCAGCACGTCCGTGGCGCGCATGATCCCGTCCGGCAGGGAGTGGCGGATGCCGTATTTGTTGTCGAACTTGGACTTGGTCACGGCGTCGTTGACGTTGATCGCCGGGAACAGCAGGCGGCCCTCCTGCGCCAGCTGGTACAGGCGCAGCACGCCCGTGGTGGTCTCCTCGGAGACGCCGCGCAGGGTGGCGGCGGTGCGGGTCCAGTGCTGCGGGTCCCGGGCCAGCGAGCGGCGCAGGGTCTCCAGGACGATCCGGTACTCCTCCGGGTCGTCCTCCGTGGCCGAGGGCACCGCGCCGGCGGCCTCGAACTCCACGCCCTTGTGCACCAGGAGGGTGGCGTCGCCGCCGTCGTCCAGGATCATGTTCGGGCCCCGCTCCGGGTCCTCGGCGGCGCCGGGCCACGTGAGGATCTGGGAGGCGGTCCACCAGTAGTCCTCGAGGGTCTCGTTCTTCCATGCGAACACGGGCACGCCCTGCGGGTCCCCCGGGGTGCCGGGGCCCACGACGACGGCGGCCGCGGCCTCGTCCTGCGTGGAGAAGATGTTGCACGAGGCCCAGCGGACCTCGGCGCCCAGGGCCGTGAGGGTCTCGATCAGCACGGCGGTCTGCACGGTCATGTGCA
>NZ_JABUZF010000143.1:1520-1624 GCF_014897885.1 Halomonas sp. 3D7M
GCGCCGGCGATCCGCGCGCCCTTGAGCGGCTGCGACTCCCCGTACTCCTCGCGCAGGGACATCAGGCCCGGCATCTCGTGCTCGGCCAGGCGGATCTGGTGGCG
>NZ_JABUZF010000151.1:0-652 GCF_014897885.1 Halomonas sp. 3D7M
AAGCGCCTCCTTGGAGGCGCTTAAACGCGAGCAAGGTAATATTTTTAGCCAGCACTTTGAAAACTTACAGAAGCTCTTTATTGAGCTTTCAGAACATGCAGGCCAAGATATTCAGGAGGAGACCCAGCAACAACTAACACAAATAGAAAAAAGCCTGGGTGAAGTTGTTGAAGGCAAGATCAAGAGCTTTGAAAAACGGCTTGAAAGTACGCTAGCCGATTTTGCAAATAATGATAATGCCCAAGCTAAAAAGAAAAGCAAGCTGATTCCAGTACTTTTAGTGGCTCTAGTAATTGCTATTTCTTCAGCCTCGTTTGTAGCTGGTAGCTATCTGGAACAATCACGCTTTGATAGTGTGATTGAAATTCTACCTTACCTCGATACTACAAATTTAGAAGATGCTAAATGACAACTTTAGAAAAAACTCTTATACAATCCGCAGCGCTTGAGCTTAAAATGCTCCTTTCTCTATCTCATGATAGTGATGTAAACGAAAAAGTTGCTTGTTACAACCGTGTAAGCGCACTAGTGATGATTGCTTACCTAAAAAATAATGGGATGACTGAGCAAGGGGTTAAAGAGCTTGAGGAAATTGAAAAAAAAGCAAATTTACTAATGCAAAAAAAACCCGCCTAAGCGGGTTTTTTTTAGA
>NZ_JABUZF010000151.1:682-3628 GCF_014897885.1 Halomonas sp. 3D7M
AAGGTAATTTTCATGGCAGAAATTGCCATGTTCGCTAGGCATACATGACCTCTCACTCTATGATCGGTAGCATTAGCTTTTTAATTGTCGGCGCGGCCATACCTTTATCAATATCGAGTTCTCGAAAAATCTCAAACAAGGTAACTTCGAGCATGTAGTTAATGACAGCCTTGCTTGGTGTTCTAGTGCCTATCTCCCACTCTGATAGACGTGAAGGCGTCGTCTTTATACTTAGTCGTTGATTAAGCTTGTCAAGCGCAGCAGTCAGCGTACAATCTCTAGTTGCAATTTTTTTCCAAGTAGTTACTAAGTTGATTGAGTTAGGATCATTTTCTAACGGCCTGCCTACTCTTTTTTTGGGCTTTTCGATCAATGGATAATACCTCTGTGTAATGCTAGAATTAGCTGGCCGTTTTCTTCCTGGTCGAAGGGCGCGGCGACCCCAGCGGGCGTGGTGGCCTGCTGGGGTCACTTCTTACTTACTCCTAGTTCTTTTCGGTATTGCCTTAGCTCCTTCATCACCTCGGCAAACTCCCCTTGAGCCATACAGCCTAATTTTAGGCGCTTCCCTGTTGCAAATGCATTGATGATTTGTTGAGTTTGTGACGACATACGTTACCCCTTCTTACCAGTAACGCACTCGCACAACTCGACAAATAAAGTTGCGTAGCGCTGATTTTGAAAGCCTTCAGCAACAACTACTTGTGCCTGCTGCTGATCCTGGCCGATAACTGACCATGTTTGCCCGCTTTGTGGTTGGGCGCTGAATTTTGAATATCGGTAAAGCTCACTAACATCTTTGAAATGGAACATTGTTGCCATTTTCGTTCTCCTGGTCGAAGGGTCTTTACTGTTACCAAGCGGTGTGGTGGTGCCTGATAACAGTTACTAATTTAATACCGTTACGGTATTAAATCAAGCGTTATTTTTTGTATTTTTCGTGCGTATAAATTCCGACCAAACACGTTTCACCGTGCTTGTGCTGCATCCAGCTAGCTTGGCTGTCGTTGCGATTGAATAACCCGCCTGCCTGAGCGCTACAACGCGCTCATGCACGGCTTCGTTAGGCTGCTTACCCCTGAATACCCCCTTAGCTTTACCACGCTCTATGCCCTCTCTCTGGCGCTCTCTGCGTGTCTCGTAGTCATCCCTAGCTATTTGCAGTGCGAGGCGTAGAAGCATGCTTTGAACCGATTCAAGGACTATTTTGGTAACGCCTGTCGCGTCCTCTACGGTTTCTGTTAAATCCACAACGCCAGGTATGGCCAACTTCGCCCCCTTACTGCTGATCGCGCCTATTAGCGCTTCAGCTTCAGGTAATGGTAAGCGGCTGATCCTGTCCATCTTCTCCGCTATCACGACTTCGCCTTTTTGTAAGTCACTTATCATGCGCTTTAGCTCTGGCCTGTCAGCGTTTGCACCTGACGCCTTCTCGCGATAAATCCCCGCAATGTAAAAGCCGGCGTTTTTGGCCTCATCAACTATGCTATTTTGCCTATCGAGGTCTTGCCCCTGGGTGCTGACACGCATGTACACGCGAGCTACGCGCATCGTTGTTGCTCCTATCAAATATTTATATAGCTGCTCTGGACTCCCGATTTAAAAATCGGGAGTAGCAGGGCGGCAGCGTTAGGCCCATAAGGGTATAACCCTTATGAGCCTGGGCAGCTAGGGGGCTTGGATCATGCAATATATGACCTATATGAGCCATCCTAAAATGAGCTAGCCAAATGAGCCATCCTGCTCCAACAGTGTTGGACACACCAACAGTGTTGGAGTAGAATGGCTTTTCAAATAAACTGAGTTTATTGATATGTTGGATACTACTTTAAATAAAGTTGATGCAAGAACACACTATAAGCCTGAAAAAGCAAAAGAGCTTATACAGGCCGCTATTAATGTAGTTAATAGTAGGGCAGAAGTGGCTAGGCGGTGTGGTTGTAGCGATGAATATTTACGGCTTGTAATGAAAGGCGAACGAAAATTAAATTACGGACTTCAAGTGACACTAGAAGTTTTAATACTTACTGATACCCTTTAATGGTGTTAAAATGACTAATAGCTTTGAAAGGATTCAAGAGCGCGCAAAGGTCGCTGAACAAAAGAAAAATGAAAAAAACTCTGTACCAATGTGTATTCAAGCTGACACTCAACTTGACTTACCAATGGAGCTGCTAGGAAAAGGAGCGCGAGGCGCGCCTGATTCAATTTTAAGAAGTGCCTTGTTTTCTGCTACTAAACCAGGAAAAAGAAGAAATCTTGATAATGAAGAAGTAGCCGCTGTTGCTAATGTGACTATTAAACAAACTGGCCCTCAATTACAGCAAATTGATTTAGATGTTTGGATCGAATTAGTTAGATTAGCAGCAGAAACACAAAATTCTGTTATCACTGTACCGCTTAAAAATCTTCTTAAACGATTAGATCGTGATACAGGAACTAAGAGCCGTGAGCGGCTGCTATCTACGTTATTACGCCTTAATGCTTGCCTCGTATCTATAACGTATAAGATTAAAGATAAAGAGCGAAATTATAATGGTAATTTGATTTTTGAGCATAGCAGGGATGAGAAACAACATTTAGTTATATCACTAAATCCTCGTATAGCAGCGCTATTCGACAATGCATCATGGTCAACGTTGCAACTGGAACAACGTCACAAACTTAAGCGACAACCGTTAGCACAATGGCTACATGGTTACTACTCAAGTCATGCGTACCCTTTTCCTATTAAAGTCGATACCTTGAGAACACTAAGCGGATCGACTGCCCGCCACCTTCGCCAGTTCAGAACGGAATTAAAAGGCGCAATGGATAAAGTAGCGGCCGCAACAGGGTGGTCATGGAGCCTGGATAGTACCGATAAGCTGATCGTTGTAAAGGGGGTTTCCACCGACACAGAGTAAAAAGCTGTGTAGAAAAAAGGGGGTTTCCACCGACATAAGA
>NZ_JABUZF010000146.1:0-5900 GCF_014897885.1 Halomonas sp. 3D7M
GCTGGCCCCGCCACCGACACACAAATCACATAGGCTGCCGTTGTTGGCACTTCCATTCCCAAAATCAGGCAGGCCAGTGCGGTTAACAACAGCGCAGGCCATAGCAGGTCATTTGAGAGCGATAAGATACCCGACGTGATTTTTACGCCAAGGCCTGTTAACGAGAGCACACCAATCACCAGAGAGGCACACAAAATAATCGCACCAATGGTGGCAATTTGCCGCCCTGCGGTCACCACTGCATCCGCTAAGCGATTTGCAAACCCAGTGATTGAGAAACGCAGCGTAACATCGACCAGCAGCAGTGCTGCGCCGGCAAATATCGCAATACTAGCGGCATATTGAGGTGTGTATCCGCCGTTAAAAATACGCTCTAACAGCAGTACAAATGGCACCGCAAAAAAGAGTGATGTGATGAGTACTTCTTTGGCGGCTGGCTGCTCGCTGGCATCAATCGGCTGCAAGTCATGACGCGTTGCGTAGGCATTAATGCCCATCCATACCGTCAGAAAATAGAGCACCGCCGGTAGCGTTGCTGCTGCCATGATTTGTGTGTAGGGCGTGCCGGTTAGCTCGACCATGACAAAGGCTCCCGCCCCCATCAGCGGTGGCATTATTTGCCCGCCTGAAGACGCCACCGCTTCTACTGCGCCGGCAAACGAACGCGGGTAGCGCAAACGTACCATAGAGGGAATCGTAATCGCCCCAGTAGAGGCAACGTTCGCCGAGGCTGAGCCTGAAATGGACCCCATCAGCGCCGACGAAATCACCGACACTTTAGCCGCACCACCGGTTAAGCGCCCAGCAACGGCACTCGCTAAATTCATGAAACCTTGGCCAGCTTCGCCAGCATTAAGCACCGCACCAAAGATCACAAAGATAGCCACGACACCCACGCTAACCCCCGTTAGCGAGCCCCAAAGCCCCCCCTTCCGCAATCGTCAGTGAACCCACCATGCTTTGCAGTGGCAACCCCGGGTGGCCAAATGCCCCCGGCACATACTGCCCGAAAGCGCCGTAAAGCAGTGCCAATAGCGCAACCAATGGCAACGGCCAACCGATCGCACGCCTTGCTGCCTCCAGGGCCAGCATAATTAAGAAAAGACCAATCGCCATCTGCAGATGGGTATCAATAAAGCCATACTGATTCGCCAGTGAGGCTTCGTTAAGCGCGATGTAGGCGCAAGCGGCTATCCCTAATAGCGTCAGCCCCCAGCCACTAATGCGCTGAAAAGGGGTTTTAGCCATATAAATCAACACCCAAGGCAGCAGTAGCGCCATATGCAATGGCCTGCTCACCAGGGCGGGCGTTAAACCGTAAAAAATCAGTCCTAAATGAAACCCAACGCTAATGACACCTAACGCAATCCAACCAGGGGACGCCACCGCATTAGGTGTGGCGTTATCAGCCGTCTGAGACGAAAAAAGAGCATGCATGCCGAGTTGCCTATCCCTATAAAACGACGCAACGGCCTACAGACCGTTGCGTATTATCAGTGCCAAAAAACGCTGCTAAGGCAGCCTTTATCGAAGAGCGTCAGGCACATCGACTCCCGCTTCTTCATAATAACGCAGTGCACCGGGGTGCAGCGTACCGGTCATATTACTCAGCATGTCGGGCGAGATACTGCTCCACCAAGCCGCTTCTTCAGCCATGGCATCGCGACGCTCCCAGAAGGTTTTTGTCAGGGCATACGCGGTATCGTCATCCATTTGTGAAGTTGTATAAGCGATGACCGGCAGTGACGTGGTTTTAACATCCTCATCCACACCTGGGTACGTGCCACCAGGAATCGTCTGACGAGCAGCGCCTGTTTGCGCTATCTGCTCATCGCTAAAGCTAACCAAGCTGATTGGCATGCTGGCAGCCGTTTCAATAACATTCGGGGTTGGGAAGGAGCTGGCCGTCACAAAGGCATCAATCTGACCATTTTTTAACGCATCTGGCCCACTTCCAATAGAAGCGTCAGCAACACGTACTTTCTCTTCCAGTCCAAATAGCTCTAGATACCGAGTAGCTTCCCGAGCGCCAAAAGTACCTCGGCCGATTAAGATGTGCTTATCTTCAAGCGCCGCCATATCGGTCACACCGCCATCGCCTGCGATCACAAAGTGCATGGTGATAGAGGGAATAGGAAATAGGCCGCGAATCTCTTGGAAGCGAGGATGCTGACGCTCGGCAAAAGCCCCTTCCCCAGCCATAGCCTGTTCAACTAAGGCTGGCGGCGTAGTGAATACATAGTTACCTTGCCGAGCCATCACCTCCATCACGTTCTGCACCGAGCCCTGGCTCTCTTCTAGGGTCAGGATAATGGCATCGTCAGTGCCTTGGCGCACTGCCTCAGAGAGCTCAACACCCATCTGGTAATAGGCGGTTCCCGCCGATGCTGATTTATAGGTAACCCGTGTTTCTGCTTGTGCTGTCATTGCCGCAGCGGCAAGGGCAAGCGTGGCAGCCGAGACGCCTAACGTGCGATAAAGGGAGCGAATTGAGTGGTGCATATGAGTTCCTTAACGTGTCCAACGGCCAGCTGTGTGGCCTCGTTTTTATTGACTGAAAGCGATGACAAAGGCTAAATTCCAAGCCTTTAGACGCGACATAATGATCAACCATACCAACGCAGCCATCAATATGGTCGCGCATGCTGCTCAATTTTATTACCGCCTGAAGATCGACCCACAACCCGCAAATATACCTACAAAGCGACGGAGACCAACAAATATCGTAAATCTATTATGTTTATCTGATTTATGATTAAACTCTTTACATTTATTTGGCCATTTTACTATTAGCTAAACGGATAATTTCCAAAAAAAAGACGTAATAACTTGCTTATCAAAGCATTTCATTCGGTTTAATTACGTATTGCAATGCAATATAACTTGTTAAACTAACGCCGCTTATTCCCCCTACCTTTTAACCAATATAAGGATAAATACGCCATGCCGACGTTACATAATGACCCAGGCCAGCTCCGAGTTTCTCGTTGCTGGCCTTTTTTGTTAGCAGCCTTATTATTATGCATTAGTCCTTCCGCTTTTGCAGTGACTGGAGATATCGACTTAACCTCCTCAACCGTCGGATTTTTTGCCGTAGCGATCTTCGTGCTTGCCTATGCCTTAGTAATGGCAGAAGAAAAGATCCACATGCGTAAGTCTAAACCGGTACTGGTTGCTGCCGGTATTATTTGGGGACTCATTGGCTGGGTGTACGTCCAAAACGGCATGTCCGATACGTCAGAGCATGCGTTTCGTGTGACACTTTTGGAGTTCACCGAGCTAATGCTGTTCCTGTTGGTAGCCATGACGTATATCAACGCCATGGAGGAGCGCCGTGTATTTGACGCCCTTCGCTCGTGGATGCTGCGCAAAGGCTTTAGCTACCGCCAGCTATTCTGGCTAACGGGCGGCCTTGCCTTTGTACTCTCTCCCATTGCCGATAACTTAACTACAGCGCTACTAATGTGTGCCGTTATCACCAAGGTTGCTGAAGGAGATAAACGCTTCATTAATCTCGCCTGTATCAACGTTGTGGTAGCCGCCAATGCCGGTGGTGCCTTTAGCCCCTTCGGCGATATCACCACGCTTATGGTCTGGCAAGCCGGTATTATCCAGTTCCAGGAATTTTTCATCCTCTTCCTGCCTGCCTTGGTAAACTTCCTGATTCCTGCGGTCATCATGAGTATATTTATTAAGGATCAGAAGCCCAGTAGCGTTTATGAAGATGTATGGCTCAAACGCGGTGCACGGCGAATTATTGCGCTGTTTTTGATCACTATTGCCACTGCTGTACTGTGCCATACGCTGCTGCACTTGCCGCCGGTACTCGGCATGATGACGGGTCTTGGCTACCTACAGTTTTTCGGCTATTACCTACGTCGCAGCCTGCCTCGCTCACTGGAACGCAAGCGTGAACGCTACAGCCGCCAAGGCGATAATAAAAAGCTTGAGCAGTTGGGTGGCGTGGTGCCGTTTGATGTTTTCAATCGTGTCGCCCGCGCCGAGTGGGACACACTGCTGTTCTTCTACGGGGTGGTTATGTGCGTAGGCGGCCTTGGCTTTATGGGCTACCTTGGCCTGCTTTCCGAAGCGCTTTACACCGGTTGGAACGCCACCTGGGCCAATATTATCTTGGGGGTTGTGTCAGCGGTAGTCGATAACATTCCGGTAATGTTCGCAGTACTGACCATGGAGCCTGAAATGTCCCACGGGCATTGGCTACTGATTACGTTGACGGCCGGTGTAGGGGGCAGCTTGCTCTCCATTGGCTCCGCAGCTGGGGTTGCCGTGATGGGGCAAGCGCGTGGCGCTTATACCTTTATGGGCCACCTACGCTGGGCACCGGCTATTTTTCTAGGCTACGTCGCCAGTATCATTGTGCATATGTGGCTTAACGCCAATAGCTTCGCCGTCTTTGGTTAACGAACGGTTGACACCAGTTCAAGCCCGCGTCACGCGCTAACAGGTGCTGCGCGGGCTTTTTAGTACGCCTCAAATAAATACTCAATTGGCGTCGGGCGGCCAAATAAATAGCCCTGATAGCGGTAACAGCCATGTCCTTTAAGCCAATCAAACTGCTCTTTTTTCTCGACGCCTTCAGCCACTACGGTTAAACCGAGACTGACCGCTAAAAGAATCGTGGTATCCACAATCGCCGCATCGGTTTTGTCCGTTAATAATTCGCGAATAAACGACTGATCGATCTTTAGCTCGTCCAACGGTAAGCGTTTCAGGTAGCTCAGCGACGAGTAGCCCGTGCCAAAATCATCCAGCGCGAAGCGAATACCTTGGGAACGAAGCTTTAACATGGTGCTACGTACTCGCGTGGGTTCGCTCATCAATAGGCTCTCCGTCACTTCCAGCACCAAACGACTCGGCGGTGCCTGGGTTAGTGCTAACAAGCTTTCTACATCACGTACGAACCCAGGCTGCTGGAACTGCACCGAACTCACGTTAACTGAGATAGTGAGTGCCTCATAAGCAGGCTGCTGCGCCCATTTTGCTAACTGTTCACAGGCTAATTTCAACACCCAGTGCCCAATAGGCAGAATCAACCCGTTTTCTTCCGCAAGAGGAATAAAGGTAGCTGGTGATACCCAGCCCCGCTGTGGGTGATACCAGCGTAATAAGGCCTCAACGCCAGTAGTGACGCCTTGATGATTAACCTGCACTTGGTAGTGTAGCGACAGCTCGTTGCGCTCTAAGGCTTGATGCAGATCCCCCTCAAGCCTAGCCCTCTCCAGCACACTGGTTTGCATCTCCATATTAAAAAAGCGCAACGAATTGCCACCAGCCGCTTTGGCTTGTTGAAGTGCCATGTCTGCTTGTTGTAAAACACTGTTCACACTCAACCCCAAACACTTAAACAGTGAAATACCAATGCTGGCGGTAATCGGCAGTGCCCGGTCGTTACGCAGCTTAGCAACCGCTTCTAAGAGCTGCCTTGCAAGGCGTTCAGCGTTGTGCGTTGCTTTACCTTGCTGTTCACCTAATGTATTTAACAGTACGACAAACTCATCGCTACTAAAGCGGGCAACGGTTGCCTCCTGGGGCAAATGTATTTGCAAATTTTGGGCGACATTAATCAGTAATTGATCGCCACTCTCGTGGCCCTGGATGTCATTCACCAATCTAAAATTATCTAAATCAACAATAAAGATTGCGCTGAAGTTTGTTGTGCAATTATTTTGATCCGTGGCATCGGCTAACGAGGCTGTAGAAAAACCCGATTTCGAGCCGTTTCCACTGCCTGTTGTCCTTATTCATTTACCCAGCTGGTCATCTGGCTGAGTAATCTTCATATCGGCATTTAGCCACTTGGGCGCCCAACTAAAGCTTGTTGAAGACGGCCTTTTGCTCTTAAAAAGCAACTTACCCCGCTCTAAGCCCTTCATGATGCG
>NZ_JABUZF010000152.1:0-1240 GCF_014897885.1 Halomonas sp. 3D7M
ACCCCCCACAAAATACCGCCAATAATGATCACGGGAATGAGCAGTGCAGGCAGCCCCCAAAGCAGGTCATGAAGCGCCTGAGAGCGAGTAGGCCACTGGCCTTTAGGGTACTGCTGAACCAAACCTACCAAGGCAATCACGATAAAAAAGCTGGTTCCCAAAAGCAGCCCTGGCAACAACCCAGCAATAAACATTTCCGCAATAGGCACTTGGGCCATGACGCCAAACAACACAAACAGCATGGAAGGTGGAATAATCGGCGACAGTAGCCCACCCGCGGCGGTAATCGCTGCGCTGTAGGATTTGTCATAACCTTCCTGCTCCATTGCTGGCACCATTGCACGAGACATAATGGCAATTTGCGAGGCTGCCGAACCAATAATCGCCGCCATCATCATGTTGGCGACTAAATTGATATAGGCGAGTCCACCGCGAAATCCTCCTACTAAAATGCGCGCTAGAGCGATTAAACGGCGGGTTAAACCGCCTTCATTCATTAATTCGCCCGCCAACATAAATAACGGAATCGCCAGTAATCCATAGCTTTCAATGGCGCTAAACAGCTGCTGTGGATACGAATCAAACAACACCGTATTGCCTGACATCTGGATATACCACATGGCAGTCAATACCAGCACTAGCGCAATGGGCACAGCGCCGAGCAACAGCAGCAAGAAAACAGCAATCGTCATAAACGTACCGTCAATAGGGTAAGCAGGATTAGCGTAGCGTTTTGGCGGTGGGTGCTTGGGTCGGCGTTCGCCACTGTTTGAGTGACTGGATAAGATTCGTCCAGCCATGCAGGCTAAGGGAAAATGCAAACCACGGCACAATTAACCACGCCCAGAATTTTTTAATGCCAAGCGTGGAAGTGTTTTCAGCGTAAATAAAATTGAATGTTTGCCCTTGAAAAGCACGGGTATCAAACCCCGCTTGCACCAGTGCAAGGGGCTGATACCAACGCCAACAAAGCCACGCTAACAGCAGGGCAAATAGCAGCACCATGGCATCTACCCAGACACCTATCAGTTTCCGGCCGGTTTGCGGTAGCAGATCACTCAGCAACGTGACCGCTATCCCCTGGCGGCGTTTAAACACCGTGGCGGCTATCAAAAAGGTCATCCAAATCATGGCATAAATCGCCAGCTCGCTAATCCAGTAAAGCGGGCTACCTAGCGCGCGAAACGCAATATTGGTGAGAATCAGACAGGTAACCGCCGCCGCTAAAGCAGCGGCGGCA
>NZ_JABUZF010000152.1:1267-5024 GCF_014897885.1 Halomonas sp. 3D7M
CTCTTCACAGCGTGCAAGCCCTGATGAAAAACGTTGCAGCATATTACTCGTCACGTAACCGGTCAGCTTCGGCGCGTAACGTTTCTAACATAGGTGCCTTAGGCGCCCAGATGTTTTCCCACTGTGCAATGGCGTCAGAGAAAAACTCAGCATCCGCTTCAACGATGTTGATATCCAAGGCGCGAATTTCCTCTTCCTGAGCGGCATCCTTCTCTTCAAAACCCACCAGCACGTTCTCTAGATGCTCAGCCATCGCAGTATCAATCAGCTCACGATCTTGTTCAGAAAGATCGCGCCATACTCTCCCAGACACGACGCCCACCATAGGGAACATCATATGGTTAGAAATCAGCAGGTTTTCCGCCTGCTCGTAGAATTTCAAAATCAAAATAGAGTCGAAATCCATATCAATGGCATCGACCTGACCGTTAGCCAGCGCGTCATACACTTCTAATAGCGGCATGGGCGCAGGGGCAGCACCCGTGGCCGTATAGAAATCCCGAATGGGCTCGAAAGGGGTAATACGTAAGCGCTGCCCCTGCAGATCGTCGGCGCTTTCAATAGGGTCACGGCTGAGCACTTGGCGCATGCCTACCATGCCGTAGCCAACGCCAATTAAGCCGACTTCTTGTGGCATTAATTCGAGTAGTTCCCCAGCCGCGTCAGAACGCAACAGCCGTGCCGCGTGATTAACGTCATCGACCAAGTAAGGCGCGTATAGTGCGCCAAAATCTGGAATACGGTTGGAAATTTCGGCAATCGTCAAGAAAGCCATATCTAACGCGCCGGTTTGCAGTTGCTGAACCATTTGCGCTTCATTGCCAAGCTGCTGAGCTGGAAAAACACTAACGCTATGCTCACCACCAGAGCGCTCGTTCAGTGTTTGGGCAAAGGCTTCTGCCTCGGTAGACCATAGATGCTGTGCGGGCGTGATAAGACCGAGACGAAAATCCCGCGCCTGAGCACTCATGGCTGAAACGGCAAGCGTAGCTGCTGCGCAGGCAAGCGTAAGCGTTTTGATACGGTTCATGCAAAGCCTCTTGTATCCAGCGGAAGCGCCTAAAGCGCTTCGCGCGTTTTTTTAATTGATAGGCTTTGAGAATACCTTAGCGTTAGCGTTAATGGCACCCACCATTACGCTAACGCAACGACACCACCTACACTGCTTCGTAAGCCGCCTTTAAGCGGTAGAACTCATCAACAATCGCTGCCATTTCAGTCGCGTCGTACTCACATAAGCCACTAACCACTAGTTTCTTCGAGCCCACCCCAACCGCTTCTCCAGCAGACTCAATCGAAAACTCAAGTAAGGCATCGGCACGCTTACCTTGAACCTCTAACGAGGAGCTTGTTAGGGCTAAGTTCGGCGAGAAACCGTCTAGACGCTCTAAGGAAAACCCCATGCTGTCGTAAATAACCAAGGGGCGCTTGGGGTTAAACATTACCCCATGCTGCTCCATCAAAGGCTTTAAGTAGTGAGGAAAATTTTTACCTGAAAACGCCACATAGCAGCGGGCAAACGCTCCAACAGCCGCTTCATCGTGAGTTACCTCTCCGCCACGCGTCACCTGCAGGTAGCACTTGCCCCCTTCATCACAGACAAGTAGATCACCATTCGCTTCTTCACTAAACTTGAGAGGAGTGTCAGCTCCCACCATATTGGTGAAGCGAAATTCCATTTGTCGCGACAACCCAAACTTCACCAGCACCAGTGTAAATAGCAGGTCTCCAGGTACGCAAAAACGGCGCGCATCTGGATTGTGAATCGGGTTGTAATCGCCGGCCACGCCTTTGGCGAAACGGCTGGCCTGCTCAGCAGAGATCACAACATACTCTCCGCGTTGCGCGTAAAAATCCTTGAACATGGCTTTGCTGCCTGCCTAGCGTTGAAATCGAAAACCCATTACGGCCCCACGACGCGCATAATGCCATAAAACACGCGCCGACAGGAGTCATCTGCAAGGAAGCCCGTATGCCAAAAGAGAGCCCTAGGTCAAAACGTCTACTCCGCCTCCTGATAATCACGCTGTTAAGCGCTTTGGTAGCGACATTAGTATGGGTACTTGGCAGTACTTGGCTGCTAAATAGTCAATGGCTACCCAAACGGCTGTCTCAGATTGAGGGGGTCGAAGTGCGCTGGACGAATGCAAACAGTCTGCATCCAGGACGCTGGGAGGTAGAGAACCTTTACTTGGCACGGGAGGACGACAGCTTACCGATATCCGTTGAAGCCCAACGTGCAACGCTTTCGCTGTCGTTACTAGCACTTCTGCGCGGCGAGCTGCACATACAGGCACTCGATGCCAACGGGCTTCGCCGCTTGACCATAGGCGATATTGCTCTCGAGGCACAAGGCCAACTGCAGGTGGCGGATACCCAGTTAAGTCGCGCTGCATTAGCCGTTCCAAGTGTGTCGTTGGATATCAGCCAAGGTCACCTAATACGCCTTAGCGACCAAGCCTCGTTAGTACAAAATATCCAGTTACGCGCAGATGCCTCCCTGAACAGTGTTACTACCGCGCAAATTCCCCGCGAAGCGCTTACCGCTGAACTGCTCAGCGCCCTGTCTGCACAACTGACCATCGCGGCGCAGGCAGATGCCTGGGATGTATTTATGCCCTACCTAGAAGCGCTGCCCTGGCTGACACTTGATGGTCACGGCAACTTAACGGGTGAACTTAACCTAAGCGATGGCAAGCTACAGCGTGGTAGCGAGCTAACCTTAAATGCCCCCGAATTGCGCTTAGCGGTGAACGAACAGCGCCTGCAACCCCGGGAAACAGACAACCTGCGTTGGTTGGTTGCAGAAACACCGCCTCCGCTCCACACCGCCATTGGTGAAGGCGCCGTGCGTTTGGCGGTAGAAGACAATGAGCTCAACTTTTCAACGCAACTCATCAATGTCGTCTTGGCGGATACCCACCCTTATGCCTCCAATACGCAACTTCACCTAGCGACCAGCATGCCCAATCAACGCCTAGACCAGCTAGACCTGCCCACTGGCGCCTCGCTGGAACTACAGGGCGACGTCACTCGTCTGGACATGCTTGATCGCTATCTGGCACACACCTTTGACGGCCAAGGGGTTCGGCTTGAAGGTAACGGTCAAATTGAAGCTAGCGTGACGCTTCGTGACGCCAAGCCTTATGACGCCTTTTTAGCGATTCAAGCACCAACACTTGCGGCTAATTTAGTTGATTTCACGGCTCAAGGAAGCGGCTCGTTGGCCGCACAACTGTCGAACGAAGAGACAATAGACGCGACACTCACCTTCACTGACGCCACCCTTAGCCACCATCAGCGAACGTTGATGGCGGACGCGGCCATTACGTTGAATGCGCTTAGCCCACTGAACCCAGCGCTAGCGCGAGAAAACGCCACTGCCCGCCTAACCTGGCAGTCCGCGCGGTTACCCGACATTAGCGTGTTACAAACTTATCTTAAAGCCGCCCTGCCCGACCCTGCCCCATTGCAATTGCTTAGCGGCCAAGCGACTAGCCGTGGGCAGCTCGACTTCACCACCGATCAAATGCGCGGTGAGATCTTTTTAACAGGAGAGCAACTAGCCACCCGCTGGCAACACACTGAACAGAACGGCGTACTGGAAAGCGACGCACAGCTTAGGTTAGCCATTCGCCAAGCCGCTCTTGATGGCACAAGGCTTGATATCAGCGGTTCACGCCTACGCTGGCAAGTGGCGGATACGCAGTCTACCAACGAGCGATTAGAGAGTATTTTAGTGCTCAATGACGGCCGT
>NZ_JABUZF010000150.1:0-6444 GCF_014897885.1 Halomonas sp. 3D7M
GAAGGGTTATCAAGGCGGCTTCCAGGTAGACCTGATGATTAAAGATCTGGGCCTCGCCATGGATGTTAGTCAGCAAAGCGCCTCACCAGTGCCCATGGGGTCTGCCGCACGTTCGTTATTCACCCTGCATAAAGCCAGCGGCAACGGCAAACTCGATTTCTCCAGCCTGCTGCAGTTTTATCAAGATAAGGAGTGAGAGTAAGGCGTGAATGGAAAATGGAAAATGGAAAATGGTAAGTGGTAAGTGGTAAGTGGTGGTGTCGCGCGTGGTAGCGAGTTTTGCGCGGAACGAGCAACACTAGGCACCCGCGAGCGGGCGGCATAGCCGCCCCTTGTCACTTGCTTCAAAGGCGGGCACACTCATTTTCTTCACTATTCTCAGATGTATGCCCAGAAAAAGGACTGCCATGATTACGCTTTGGGGCCGCAATAACTCCACTAACGTCAAAAAAGTGCGCTGGGTGCTCGAAGAGCTCGGCTTGGCGTTTGAACAAATTCCGGCAGGAATGCAGCACGGGGTCAACAATACCTCAGCGTACTTGGCCATGAACCCCAATGGGCTAGTGCCGCTACTTAAAGACGACGCGACCGATAGCGTGTTATGGGAATCTAACACCATTATCCGCTACTTGGCTGCGCAGTATGGCCAAGGTAGCTTATGGGTAGATAACCCCGCCAAGCGCGCCCAGGCAGAGAAATGGATGGATTGGGCGAACAATACGCTTTCGCCCAGGCACCGCGTTATTTTGCAGGGATTCGTAAGAACACCGCCAGAAGAGCGCGACAACGCCGCTATTGATGCTGGAATGCTAGCCTGTGAAAGGTCATTCGAACTGCTAGATAACGCGCTGGCAAACCAAAGCCAACCCTGGTTTTCCGGCGATGAGTTTGGCCTCGGCGACATCGCCTTAGCGCCGTTTATCTATAACCTTTGGAACATTGGGTTAACCTGGCAGCGGCGCCCCAATCTGGAGCGCTGGTACCAACAGATTGCAGAACGCCCCGCCTTTCAGAACGTAGTGATGATTCCTGTTACGTGATGTAGAAAGCAGCCCTCCCTGATGACGGGAGGGCGCTCTAGCGCACTACAATTTGCTAAACGGCTAAATACACGGGCTTTATTGTGCATTTATGCGATGGAGCATACGGGGTTTGTAGTGCGTGGTAAGCGAAGCGCACCCGCAATGGCAGCCTGGCGCAGCGGTTGTAAGTGGAACAGCACAGCCTTGACAGCACAGTAAATAAGGGCAATTTATATTGTGGGAGGTCGCTTTAGCGCGATGATTTAGCCACTAAATGTTCCCTAAAACTTCGCCTCCAATTTAGCCAATTCGCTATTAAGTTCCTTCAACACCCCACACGGCAAGCCATGGCGCTCGGCGCTATCAATCAACGGCCCTAAAATCGCCCCGCGCTCGGTGGGACGCTTGGCCTCAACATCCTGCAACATCGAGGCCTTATTGTTAGCGGTGTTCTCCACCACCTGCCACACCAGCGCCAACCACGCGTCTTCACCTTCGTCACCATTCGGTGGTGCAATGTTTTCCTGCTTTAAAATCGCCGCGACCTCTTTGACCACCGCTGCCAAACGGCCTGCATAAGCGTCACCGCGCAGCTCACCATTGCGCACACCATTTAGCGCCACCAATGGGTTGATCGCCGCATTCACCGCCAGCTTTTGCCACAGGCGTTGGCGTATATCACCGACCGCTGTTGCGGTAAAGCCTGACTCACTCAATAGCGCCGCTAACGCCTCCGCCAATCCCGCGTGCTGATTATCTAAATCACCAATAAACGTAGGCCCGCGCCCCGCGTGAACCACACCATCATCCCCAGTGAGATAAGCACCCTGAGTAGTGGTCGCGCACAGCACTGGCCCAGGCCACGTTTGTGTAATACGCGGTTGTGCCAAAAAGCCGTTCTGCCACAGCACCAGTGGGGTAGTGGGCGCAACCACATCGGCAATACTGGCAAGTGCCGCCTCGGCGGCCATGGCTTTGGTGGTGATATGTACAAACCCAGGCGCGGGAAGCGGATGAGAGGCTAGTTCCGCAACCGTAGCGCTCGCCAGCCGCTGAGTTCGCTCTTCACCTTCAGGGGTGGTCAGGTGTTGTTGTTCAGGCAGCGCACGTCGGCCAATCAAAGTGGTGTCAGTGAAGGGGGAAAGCGAATGCGCCAACAGGCGACCAATGGCCCCAGGGCCAAGTATCCAATGGGAAGTCATCGTTGATTTTTAGCCATTAACAGCGGTGTTGTCGCCAAGCTTACCGTGTTCAGCACTAGGAAATGAAGGTGAGGTGAGCAGCAGCTTCACGGCATCGGCTTTTTTGTTGTGGTGATAGAAGAAGCTAAAAGGCGTTATGAGCGAACAAGCTCTAGACGTGGCAGAAGACCGCAATGCGCGGCTAATGACTAATGACGGGCAGAAGGATTATCTGCTAGCGTTAAGGCTAAGAAGATTTTGTGTAAAAGGCTGAGTCGCGTTACAGGGAAGAGGGGAGCTCGTGTATAGCTCCACGTGCAATGTCGGCTTGCGACCCAAAGCGGACTTCGCTGAGACCGGATATTCATAAGTGCCTTTGGCTCACAATGCGCGTTTTTCTGGTAGGGTTTGAATACAAATGCTTGGTTTTCTGGAGTGGCTTTTTCAAAGTTTTATGAAACAAGGTGTTAGGGGAAAGCTATTGATGTTTATGCGCAATATCCAAAGGGTGGTGGAAATGTTAACGCGCATGCGCGTTTTTCTGGCAAAGCGCATCGCGTAGACGGCATTTGTTTCTCTAAATTTCAATGCATTATAACTATATGGTCAGGATGGTGGTGGCCAGAAAAACACGCATGCGCACTAATAAACTGTTATGCAACATGGAGGAAGCTTAAGATGAGTAAGACATATAAAGGTTCTTGTTTGTGCGGAGGCATCCGGTTTTCTGTTAATGGTTTCAGTGAAAAAGCGGCAAACTGTTATTGCTCAATGTGTCGTAAATTTCATGGTGCAGCTTTTGGAACTTTGGTCGGAGTGCGAGGGTTAAAGTGGCTTTCAGGCGAGCAATTGTTAAAAGAGTTCGTTGCATCCAATGGTACTATTCGAACTTTCTGCTCCGAATGTGGTTCGAGTTTAGGCTTCCGTGTCAAAGGTTCAACTCATGATGAAATAGAGTTAGCTATCTCCACGTTCGACGACGATATACCAGTAAAAGTAGATGCCCAAATTTACACAGTGTATAAGGCAAATTGGTGTCACCTAGACCCTAAATTACCTGTGTTCACAGAGGGGCGTGAAGGTTAGGCGTACACCTTTGGGCTTGTTGCATAACAAACGCTTTAAGACGGATTCGCAACGCTTGGCGGTTTTGGTTTCATTCGGCTTTAGTGTTTACGGTGTAATGGTTTAGTGTCGTGGTAGCGTTGCTCACCACTTAAGCGGGCGTTCAGCGTCGCACAAGGGCTAACGAATAAATGAAGCGATTAATCGACCTAACCAATGAAGAAGCACGTGCTCATTTCTTGAAGGGGAGTAGCTACTTCAATGGCGATATTCCGAGCTACATTAATTTCGAGCCTATTTTGGCAAGTGTTTCGGAAATCTTAGGCGGCGCTAGTTTTAATCAGTTCAAGAAAAGCAGTCCAGCCGATTTTCCTGATGTAAATTACAATTTCATTGCCAACAAGGACGGAAGGTTTGCTTGGCGACCATATGAGTTGATGCATCCTGCAATATACGTCTCATTGGTAAACGTTATTTGCGACGAGGAAAACTGGGCTCTAATCATATCCCGTATGGCTGAGTTTGAGGATGGCGTCATCGACTGTTGCAGCGCGCCTGTAATGTCAGTGGACCACCAGACCGATGTTGCCACTCAGATTAAAGGGTGGTGGCAGGCTGTTGAACAACGCTCTTTGACTTATTCGCTGGAATTCAATCACCTTCTTCACACCGATGTGACAGACTGTTACGGCTCGCTGTACACGCATAGCATTGCATGGGCTATCCATGGGATCGAAGAAGCTAAGAAAAACAAAACTAAGAAGTCGCTTCTTGGAAACAAGATTGATTTCCACATCCAGGCTAGTCGTTACGGCCAAACAAATGGAATTTGCCAAGGCTCGGTACTTATGGACTTTATCGCCGAAATCGTACTTGGCTATGTCGATGAGCTTATCAATACTGAGCTAGGTAGCTGTTCTGATATCCGAATCCTTCGTTACCGAGATGATTACCGCATCTTTGCAAACAGCGACGAACGTGCAGAATCCGTTCTTAAGGTTGTAAGCGATAAGTTGCGAACGGTCGGGATGAAGCTTGGGGTTTCAAAGACTTTTTCCAGCGGAAACGTAGTGGAAGGGTCTATCAAGCCAGACAAACTTGCAGGTATTGAACTGCAAGACCTTGGAAAAGAAAATGCCAAAACGATCCAAAAACAATTAATGAGACTCCATGCGTTCGGTCAACGATATCCGAATAGCGGTGCGTTACGTCGGTTAGTGGGCGATTTTCACACTAACGTTTCTAGCCAAACGGAATCTCCCGACGACCTCGAAGTTCAAGTGGCAATCGCAACAGATATTGCCTATGTGTCTCCAGCAACTTTTCCCGCTGTAGCTGGAATTTTGAGCCATCTTATTGCGCTTGCACCAACCGAAGACAAGGTTCGACTCTGGACTAAAGTCCGAGAGAAAATTAAGCGGGTTCCTTACAACGGTTATCTTGAAATATGGTTGCAGCGAGTAACTCAACCAAAAGCCGTGGGTATCCCATTCGATAGTTCTGAGCCAATTTGCCAGATAGTTAATGGTGGAGCACCGCAATTGTGGGGGTGTGACTGGATCGCTAGTGAAGCTTTGAAAAATGCGATTGATGTGAAAAGTATTGTGGTTGCGGACGTAGCAGAGGCAACAGAAGTGATTGAACCCGAAGAAATCGAGCTGTTCAAACAGAATGCTTGGGCATACTAACATTCTAAATAAGGGTGTCGTAAATGGTGCTGAACAAAGCGTTGCACCGGACAAGCCGGTGAACGCGGCGTTATATCAGCACTACCGCAATGGCCGCTCCTGGCCGGACAATGACAGCCCGAAATAGGCCGTCGTTTACCCTCATCAAACTTCTGTCTGTTCTGCCATTTCCAGCGCGTCATCTACCTCTATCCCTAGATACCTGACGGTGCTTTCAAGCTTCGTATGACCCAGAAGCAGTTGCACTGCCCTCAAGTTTTTCGTGCGACGGTATATCAGCGAAGCTTTCGTACGACGCATAGTGTGCGTGCCATAAATTGACGCATCTAGACCTATTTCGGTAACCCAAGCTTTGACAATACGGGCATATTGGCGCGTTGAGAGATGCTTTGGGCTATTGATGCTGCTGGGAAACAAGAAATCTTCGTTTCTGAGTTGAGTAAGCTGTATCCAATCCATTATAGCAATGCGGGTTTGCTCGGTTATTTCGAACTGGACAGGTTGATGCGTTTTTTGCTGCATCAAGATGGCTCGTGGTGATATGCACGCACCATGGGCTATATCTCGTATTCGTAAATTGGCGAGATCGCAGCCCCGTAATTTGCTATCGATGGCTAAATTGAAGAGGGCGAGGTCTCTCGTCTTTTACACGTATGACCCAAATATCTTGAAGGCGCAGAGGTGTCTTTTGCCCAACTAACTTGCCTTTATTCCAAGGTGTAAAGGAGATTTCAGTCGAAATGTTCCTTCATCGGGTAGAGGTCAGAGAATGGCTCAATTCACGCTCATCATGTGCTAAGGTTAATTCATGGTCAGGGCTCGACCCAAAGTGGCCCTATCGGCAAACCCGTTTAGCCGCATTATGCAGCCGGAACGATGATCAATGTTTTGCAGCCTGACAATACTTGGTTTCTTTTAATTTTAAGGTGGTAAATTGTGAATGGCATGCGATAACCTAAATGAACGTGTCAGCACGTTCAAGTCAATAAACGATCTGACAGTCTAATAAAGACGTATTATACGTGATTGGAGAAATATGACACATCCAAAAGTATTCTTGAGTCATGCATCTGAAGATAAAGAGCGATTTGTAAATGAATTTTCTATCAGGCTTATTCAAAATGGTGTTGATGTATGGCTGGATAAATGGGAAATGCTTCCAGGTGATAGTTTAGTCGATAAGATATTTGAAGAAGGTCTGAAAGAAGCAGAGGCTGTAATAATTGTGCTGTCCGAATATAGTGTTCGAAAGCCTTGGGTGCAAGAAGAGTTAAACTCAACTATCGTAAGTAAGATCCAGAAAGGGACAAAAATAATTCCTATCCTTATAGATGATTGTGAAGTCCCTGAGCCACTGAAATCTACACTATGGGAATCCATTAAAGACAAAAAATCCTATGATTTAAGCTTTGAAAGAATCTTAGCCTCGGTTTTTGGGGCTTCTTTAAAACCAAAGATTGGTCAGCCACCCTCATATACTACGTCTGT
>NZ_JABUZF010000002.1:0-3233 GCF_014897885.1 Halomonas sp. 3D7M
CGGCGGCGATTGGTTTCACACTTTCCAATGATCTGTTGATTGTTACCGGCGCACTGGTGGGGTCCTCAGGGGCAATCCTGTCTTACATTATGTGTAAGGCGATGAACCGCAACTTCGTTAACGTGATTTTGGGCGGCTTCGGTGGTGCTCAAGGGCCAGCGGCTGAGATTGAAGGCGAGCAGGTCGCGATTGATGCAAGTGGTGTGGCGAGTGCCTTAAACGACGCAGATAGCGTGATTATCGTGCCGGGGTATGGCATGGCGGTGGCTCAAGCACAGAGTGCGGTGAGCGATCTAGTACGCAAGCTGCGGGCATCGGGTAAGACCGTACGTTTCGGTATTCATCCGGTGGCAGGGCGTCTGCCTGGACATATGAACGTGCTCCTGGCTGAAGCCAAAGTGCCTTACGATATCGTGCTGGAAATGGACGAGATCAACGACGATTTCTCAAGTACGGACGTGGTGATCGTGATCGGCTCCAACGACATCGTAAACCCCGCTGCCGAGGAAGATCCCAATAGCCCTATCGCCGGTATGCCGGTATTGAAGGTTTGGGAAGCCAAGCAGGTGTTTGTCAGCAAGCGCGGTCAGGGCACGGGCTACTCTGGCATTGAAAACCCGCTATTCTTCAAAGAGAACACGCGCATGTTCTACGGCGATGCGCGGGATAGCTTGAACGCACTGTTGCCAATGGTGGAGTAAAGGTAAGAAAACGCTACTATCCTGATAGTGGTATGGGCAGGGCGTCTGACGCCCTGCCTTTTTTTATGGGCTAAGTTTTTATTGGCTAAGAAATAGCTAGTTTAATAATAAATAACTATCGATCTATTGGTTTATTACAAATTGTGACTATCGGTGAGGTGCTTTAAAACAGTACATATCAACGCAACGCTTGCTGATTACCTACACTGTAGACAGCAATATGAGATGTCGATCATCTGTTTCCTTGGCGAGTCCAAGGCAAAGAGCAAGAAGGGGAGAGAAACATGAGTGGAAAATGTCCTGTAATGCATGGTGGTAATACGTCTACTGGCACCTCCAACAAAGATTGGTGGCCAGAGGCGTTGAACCTAGACATTCTGCACCAGCATGATCGTAAAACTAACCCGATGGATCCTGACTTTGACTATCGGGAAGAGGTCAAAAAACTCGATTTTGACGCCCTCAAGCAAGATGTTCATGCCTTGATGACTGATAGCCAAGCATGGTGGCCAGCCGACTGGGGCCACTACGGTGGCCTGATGATCCGCATGGCATGGCACTCTGCCGGAACTTACCGCATTGCCGATGGCCGTGGCGGCGGTGGTACCGGTAACCAGCGTTTTGCACCGCTCAACTCCTGGCCGGATAACGTAAGCCTTGATAAGGCGCGCCGTTTGCTGTGGCCAGTGAAGAAGAAGTATGGCAATAAAATCAGCTGGGCCGACCTAATCATTCTTGCGGGTACGGTGGCCTACGAATCTATGGGACTGCCCGCTTACGGTTTCTCGTTTGGCCGCGAAGACATCTGGCACCCAGAGAAAGACATTTATTGGGGGGCTGAAAAAGAGTGGTTAGCGCCTTCTGACGAGCGTTACGGTGACGTTGAACAGCCGGAAACAATGGAGAATCCGCTGGCTGCGGTTCAAATGGGACTTATCTACGTTAACCCAGAAGGGGTTAACGGCCAGCCAGATCCGCTTAAGACAGCTCTGCAGGTGCGCGAAACCTTCGCTCGTATGGCGATGAACGACGAAGAAACCGCTGCCTTAACAGCGGGCGGCCATACCGTGGGTAAATGCCATGGTAATGGCGACGCCGCTGCGCTAGGTGCCGAACCTGAAGCCTCTGACGTTGAAAACCAGGGCTTTGGCTGGGGCAACCCGACCATGGATGGCAAAGCGAGCAATGCCGTGACGTCGGGTATTGAAGGCGCTTGGACCACCAACCCAACTAAGTTCGATATGGGCTATTTCGACCTGCTGTTTGGTCATGAGTGGGAGCTAAGAAAAAGTCCTGCGGGTGCTCATCAGTGGGAGCCTATCGACATTAAAGAGGAAGATAAGCCGGTTGATGCAACCGATCCCTCTGTGCGTCACAATCCGATCATGACCGATGCGGATATGGCGATGAAGATGGACCCGACGTACCGTGCTATTTGCGAAAAATTCATGGCCGATCCGGAGTACTTCAAGCAAACCTTTGCTAAAGCGTGGTTTAAGCTAACGCACCGTGATCTAGGCCCGAAAGCACGCTATATCGGCCCAGAAGCGCCGGCTGAAGACCTTATCTGGCAAGACCCTGTGCCTGCAGGTAGCACCGATTACTGCGAAGAAGTGGTTAAGCAGAAAATTGCTGAGAGCGGCTTAAGCATTAGCGACATGGTCAGCACCGCGTGGGATAGCGCGCGCACTTACCGTGGTTCCGACATGCGCGGTGGCGCCAACGGTGCGCGCATTCGTTTGGCTCCCCAGAAAGATTGGCAAGGCAATGAGCCAACGCGTCTTGCCGATGTGCTAAAAGTATACGAGCAGATCTCTGCTGATACGGGTGCCAGCATTGCCGATGTGATTGTCTTAGCGGGTAGCGTGGCTATCGAAAAAGCGGCCAAAGCAGCGGGCTATGAGGTGCGTGTGCCGTTCCTTAAAGGCCGTGGTGATGCCACTGATGAGATGACTGACGTAGACTCTTTTGAGCCTTTAGAGCCACTTGCCGATGGCTTCCGTAACTGGCAGAAGAAAGACTACATCGTCAAACCCGAAGAAATGCTGCTGGATCGTGCTCAGTTGATGGGGCTCACCGCACCGGAGATGACCGTGCTGTTAGGTGGAATGCGTGTGCTGGGCACCAACTATGGTGGTACCAAGCACGGTGTGTTCACTAACCGTGAAGGCCAGTTGACCAACGACTTCTTTGCCAACCTGACCGATATGGGCAACAGCTGGAAGCCGGTGGGCAATAATGTTTACGAGATTTGCGACCGTCAAACGGGCGCGGTTAAGTGGACAGCCTCTCGCGTTGATCTAGTGTTTGGTTCTAACTCACTGCTACGCTCATACGCAGAGGTGTATGCCCAGGACGATAACGGCGAGAAGTTTGTTAAAGACTTCGTCGCCGCCTGGGCAAAAGTGATGAATGCGGATCGCTTCGACGTCGCATAAACGTCAAAGCAACGCTTGCTCTAAGTAACTTCCCTGTTCTAACCCGCATCGATAGATGCGGGTTTTTTTAATGGTGCGCCAGGCATGGCGCGCA
>NZ_JABUZF010000148.1:0-265 GCF_014897885.1 Halomonas sp. 3D7M
GTACTATGAGAAATCCAGGTTAGGCTTAATTGATAAACTAGACCTTTTCACGTATGTTCGCCGCTTTATTTGTTTGCGTTTATATTTACGCTTGTTTTTGACACCATTCGGCTCTTTCATGGCAAAACTAATAGCAGGCTATACATCTCCCGGTATTACCAAGATCCATGCACTTGCTTCTTTTTTGCCTGAATACTCGCATTTTTCACGCATAAGGCCCCTGAGTCCTAAACCGAATGTGGTCATTGGCTGGGGGGTTAAGCCC
>NZ_JABUZF010000148.1:289-8893 GCF_014897885.1 Halomonas sp. 3D7M
CCACAAGTGACGGCGCGCGTAATTATGCCTCTCGTCATAGCCTACCGTATGTCGCTCTAGAGGATGGCTTTCTTCGTTCTTTAGGACTAGGCGTTGAAGGCTATCAGCCTCATAGCATGGTCGTCGATTATACGGGCATCTATTATGACGCCTCTCGACCTAGTGATTTAGAAAACTGGCTCAACCATGCCACGTTTGATGCTGAAGAACTTGCCCAAGCCACGCTCTGTATTGAGCAACTATCGCGTTATCGCTTATCGAAATACAACCACGCACCTGATTATTCGCTTCCCATTGCTGAAACCATCAATGCTAAAACCAACAATGCTGAAACCAACAACGTATTAGTGGTGGATCAAACCGCAGGTGATGCTTCTATTCACCATGGTGGTGCGGATGCAGACAGTTTTCAGCAAATGTTAGACTGCGCTTTAAATAACCATCCTAATGCCGATATTTTTATCAAAGTACATCCTGATGTTATCGCAGGCAAAAAGCAGGGGCATTTAGCAGGGGCTCATGAAAACCCTCGCTGCCATATCGTTAGCGACAACATTAACCCTTGGGCACTATTCGACAAGGTTAAAACCGTTTATGTGGTGACAAGCCAATTAGGTTTCGAAGCACTGATGGCAGGCAAACAAGTGCACTGCTTTGGTCTCCCCTTCTATGCAGGCTGGGGGTTAACCCATGATCAGCTCAGTTGCACGCGCCGCAGGGTGACTCGGCGCTTAGAAGAAGTATTTGCCGCCGCCTACCTTCGTTACACTCGGTATGCCAACCCCTACACAGGCAGTGCTGCAACGCTAGAAGAAACGATTGCCCTGATTGCCGACCAAAAGCGCCAGCAAGAGCGCCTGCGTGGCAAATGGCTAGCCTGTGGCTTCTCTTCATGGAAAAAGCGTTTTATTGGCCATTTTCTTGGCCCAGCGGCCACCATTGAATATCAAAAAGAGCTGCCAGCGGCTTTAGCAGTGGATGTTGAAAAACCCAATCTGTTGGTATGGTCCAGTCGTATTAACGATGACTTTAAAGCCCGCCACCGCGACCATCTAGCGGCATTATGGCGAATGGAAGACGGCTTCATCCGATCAATCGGTCTTGGGGTAGACCTCGCTCAACCGCTATCCTTGGTCATTGATCGACAGGGCATTTACTACGACCCCAGCCAGCCCAGCGAGCTAGAAACGCTGCTTAACACCGCCGATTTCAGCGATGACTTATTAGAGCGAGCGGCACACCTGCGCGAACGGTTGGTCGCATTAAAGCTTTCCAAATATAATGTACCGGGAAAGGAAGTCATTGAATTACCCGCCAATAAGCACATTATTTTGGTGCCTGGCCAGGTAGAAAGCGATGCGTCAATTGCAACAGGTTCACCAGAGATTAGGACTAATAGTGCGCTGTTAAAGGCCGTACGACATGCCAATCCTAATGCTTTTATTGTTTACAAAGCCCACCCTGATGTAATCACCGGCGCACGCATCGGAGCACTCGATACCAACGCCAAACGCCTGTATGATCTCGATGCCAGCCATATCGATATCACTGTGCTGCTAGCACGCGTTGATGCCGTGCATACTATGAGTTCGCTCACCGGTTTTGAAGCACTGCTTCGTCGGCGCCAAGTGTGCACCTATGGCCTCCCGTTTTACGCAGGCTGGGGATTAACCCAGGACGCCATGTACTGCCCAAGACGAAACCGGGCTCTATCATTGGATGCGTTAGTAGCAGGAACTCTGCTTCTGTACCCCAACTACGTCGACCCCGACTCTCGGCAGCTGTGTAATGCTGAAACGGTAGTCAGCCTGTTGGAGCAGGCTAAATTAGAACAAGTTAAGTCTCATAAACATATGCTTACATGGAAGCAGCGATTATACCGCTGCTATCGTAACTTATTTATTGGAAGTCATTAAGTTGAAGCAAAAGCGTGCATTCTTATTTTTACAAGGCGTCTGCTCGCCCTTCTACCAGCGTCTAGCCCGCCGGCTCACCGACGACGGCCACCGCGTGGTAAAGGTTAACTTCAACGCTGGCGATATCATCTACTGGCAGCGCACCCACAGCCAGAACCATTTGTTTCGCGGCCAGCTAAGCGAGCTTCCAGCTTATATTCAGTCGCTATGGCAACGTTACGACATTACCGACCAAGTACTGTTCGGTGATCGCCGACCGATTCACCGCCCAGCCGTTGACTTAGCGCCCGCCGCAGGCATTCGCACACACGTCTTTGAAGAAGGCTACTTTCGCCCGTTCTGGGTCACGCTTGAACGCGAGGGCGTTAATGGTCACTCTCTGCTGCCTAGAGACCCTAAGTGGTTTTTTGAAACAGGCAAAGCGTTGCCCAAACTCCCTGCACCGGTTCGCTTTCGCTCGTCTTTTAAAATCCGTGCCGCTCACGACATGTGCTATCACTTAGCGGGGTTAGCGAATCCCCTGGTGGCCCCCCACTATCGTAACCATGCACCCATCACTGCGCCGGTGGAGTATGCGGGCTACGCCAAACGCTTTACCTTACTTAGATACTGGAAAAAGCGCGATGCAGCGCGGATTAAAAGTCTTATAGAAGGCGGAAAGCCTTATTTTATGTTGCCGCTGCAGCTCAACACCGATGCGCAGATTCGCGACCACTCACCTTATGCCAATATGGAAGAGGTGATGGATCACGTGATGGGATCGTTTGCGCTACACGCCCCGAGTGATGCGCTGCTGTGTATAAAAAACCACCCGCTGGATATGGGGCTGGTTAATTACCCGAACATTATTAAAAGGCTGGAAGATTTTTACGGCCTACAAGGACGCATCGTTTACCTAGAGTCAGGCAATCTCAATCCATTGCTTAAACACGCCACGGGCACCGTCACAGTAAACAGCACGGTCGGCATTGTTTCCCTTGAAAAACAGTGCCCCACCTTTGCCCTCAGCGACCCCATTTACAATTTGGCGGGCCTCACCTACGAAGGCTCTCTAGACGAATTTTGGCACCAACCGCCGCTGCCCAGCCAAGCGCTCTTTGGCTATTTTCGCAATACGGTGATGTACACCACGCAAATTAATGGTGGTTTTTACTGCCAACCCAGTATCGATTTAGCCGTGAACAATGCAGCGCGTATACTAGAAGCCTGCCCTTCACCACTGGAGACGTTGCTGTGAGCGTTGGTGTGAACGTTGATGTAACGACCTCTTTCCCTTCTAATGCACCCCGCTGCGTGCTGATTACCGGTGCCACCGGTGCAATAGGCGGGGCGCTAGCCCTTGCTTATGCAGCTCCTGCTACACACTTGGTGCTACATGGCCGCAACCAGCAGGCGCTTGAAGAGCTGGCGATGGCGTGTCGAGAAAAAGGCGCACAGGTGTCGCTGTCATCAGCCAGCTTGACCGACGCAAGCGAACTCAACGCATGGCTTGATGCGCTATGTGCCGAGCACGTTCCAGATATTGTGATTGCCAATGCGGGTATCAATACTCATCCAAGCGCAAGCACGCTAGAACCGTGGAACGAGGTTCAAGCACTACTCGATGTCAACTTGAAAGCCCCCATTGCAATGGCCCAGCGGCTGGTTCCTGCCATGCAAGCACGCGGCAGCGGTCAATTGGTGTTTATTAGCTCGTTGGCGGGCTGGCACGGCCTACCGACAACACCAAGCTACAGCGCCAGCAAAGCGGGCATCAAAGCCTATGGAGAAGGCCTAAGAGGCTTACTCGAACCCCATGGCATTGGTGTGACCGTGGTAATGCCTGGCTACGTCACTTCTGCCATGTGCAATGCCATGCCTGGCCCCAAGCCTTGGGAATGGCCGCCAGAGCGGGCCGCCAACGCCATACAACGTGGTATCTCCGCTAACCGCGCCCGTATCAGTTTTCCCTTCCCGCTGAATTTCGGTACTTGGTGGCTGGCCGTGCTACCGGCGGGCATTTCTCAATGGCTCATCAAACGCCTTGGCTTTAATCATACCGGGGGCGCGTAGCGTGGAGTTCTTTCTATCATCCACATTTATTAGCCCACTTTTAGTAGGCTTGTTAGGTAGTGTGCTGTTCGAGGCGCTGCTGAGCCCTCGCCCACAACCGTTTTGGAAACGCGGCATAGCCGCAAACACGCTGCACCTTGGTAGCTGGTTACTGTTGTTTGGCGCCTTTATGCTGCTTCTGCAACGCCCTTGGTTTGCTGTTGTTTTCATCTTATCGCTGCAACTCGTGGTCGTGCAGTCCAGCAATACTAAATCACGCACGTTGAACGAACCCTTTATTTGCCATGATTTTGAATACTTCTGGGATGCTATTTTGCACCCGCGTCTGTATGTGCCTTTTTTCGGCATTGGTCTCGCCATTGCTGCCAGCAGCGCCGGTGCGGTTGCGATTGGTAGCTTTTTGGTTTTTGAACCATCGCTAATTCGCCAATGGGGCGGCACTGCGTTTCTAGTGAATAGCCTAATGCTGATAGCAATCGGTGCGCTGCTCGTTTGGCTGGGGTGGCGAAAACTGCCGCCTATCACACTGACCCCTAACATTGACCTAGATCGACTGGGACTATTTTCAAGCCTGTGGGCATACGGCATTGCCCTGATGCGCTCACAACCGCCCACACCCGAGACATCGCCCTTTCAGCCACTTGCTCAACATCGGTCACTTGATCAACATAGCCTTGAGCTAGACGCCGATGCGGCAAAGCCAAACGTTGTGCTGGTACAAAGTGAATCGTTTTTTGATCCTCGCCCCTGGTGTAGCGAGATTGCCGCTGACTTACTGCCGAATTATGACGCTACCTGCCAGGAAGCTGTCGTGCAGGGAGCGCTGAATGTGCCCGCATGGGGCGCAAACACTGTGCGCACCGAATGCGCCGTTTTAACTGGCATAGCGCCTGACACCTGGGGGCCGCGTCAGTTTAATCCTTACCGTACGCTGTCGCGCCACACACTGCCCAGCATTGCCAGTGCATTCAAAGCCCAAGGCTATCGAACTGTTTGTGTTCACCCTTACCCGGCTACCTTCTATATGCGTGACAGCGTTATTCCCAAACTAGGGTTTGAGACGTTTATCGACATTCGCGCATTCGAAAGCCAGGATAAGCATGGTCAGTATATTGGTGACCAAGCCGTTGCACGTAGAGTTGGACGCCTGCTTGAAGATAACGATAATAGGCCACTCTTTGTGTTTGTTATTACCATGGAGAATCACGGCCCTTTACACTTAGAAGCACCGGAAAAGGCCAGAGTAGCGTCAACATTGCCAGCAGCGCCGTGGCCACTACCGCATCATTTACGCGATTTGGCCGTTTACCTGCACCACTTAGGTGAATCAGATAAAATGCTCGGAAGCGTTAAAGCAGCGCTAAACTCTGCTATAAGACCAGGGCTGCTGGGCTGGTACGGTGACCACGTACCCATACTGCCTGCCGCATATAGGCACTATTCGCCTCCTGCTAGCAGCACCCCGTACATGATATGGTCAACGGAAGTAGATCGTAATTTGTGCGACCAGCCGCCAAATGAGCGCGCGTCGTACATGCTGGAAGCAAACGAACTTGGCGTCCACCTATTTAAACGGGCGTTTGGACGCGATATAAGTAGCGATGTGATCAAGGCAGAACCAGAACCTCAGGAGCAAGAATGACTAAACGCGTTGCCATTATCGGTGCCGCCCATCGTTTCCCCGGCACCACACCTGAAACGTTCTGGCAGGACCTGCAAGCCGAAAAAGACCTCGTCACCCAAGTGGCCTCCGACCGTTGGAGCCACGATGCTTTCCTGCATCCCGACAAACGCCATCCCGGCACCAGCGTCACGTTTGCCGCGGGTAGCCTAGGCGATATAAGCGGATTCGACGCAGAGTTTTTTGGCATTTCGCCCCGTGAAGCGGCGAACATGGATCCGCAACAGCGCATGCTGTTAGAGCTTAGCTGGGAAGCCATGGAAAGCGCGGGCATCGTGCCCAGCACCCTGCGCGGTAGCCAATGCGGCGTTTTCCTTGGCGTCGCCAGCCTTGATTATTCCTATCGTCTTGCCGATGACATGTCGGCGATTGATGCCTCGACCGCGACAGGCAATACATCAAGTATCGCCTCTAACCGGCTCTCTTACGTCTTTGATCTACATGGCCCCAGCATGTCGCTGGATACCGCCTGCTCATCTTCCATGGTGGCCTTCCACCAGGCATGCCAATCGATTCGCAGCGGCGAAACTAATATGGCGCTAGCAGGTGGCATCAGCCTGCACCTGCACCCCTATGGTTTTATTATTTTTTCTAAGGCCAGCATGCTCTCGCCCACTGGCCGCTGCCAAGTCTTCGATGAAGCCGGTAATGGTTACGTGCGCTCAGAAGGTGCTGGGCTGTTTTTGCTAAAAGATTATGATCAAGCCGTGGCCGATGGCGATAATATCCTGGCCGTGGTAGCAGGCTCAGCAGTTAACACTGACGGCCACAAATCTGGTCTTACGGTGCCCAACCCCAGCGCCCAAATTGAATTAATGCGCCGCGCCTACGAACAGGCTGGCATTTCGCCGGACGAGATCGACTACCTTGAAGCTCACGGCACCGGCACCGCCGTTGGCGACCCCATTGAAACCCGGGCTATCGGCGAAGCACTCGGCAAGCATCGTAAAACACCACTTCTGATTGGCTCAGTGAAAAGTAATCTCGGCCATTTAGAAACGGCATCTGGCGTTGCCGGGCTTGCTAAAGCGCTGTACAGCCTGCAGCACCGTGAAGTGCCCGCCACCATTGGTATACGCAATCTTAATCCACGCATCAAATTTGATGAGTGGAACATTAGCGTGGTCACCAAAGCTCAAGCGCTCAAAAAACAGGGCCGCTTGGTCATTGGCGTCAACTCCTTTGGTTTTGGTGGCGCCAATGCTCACGTCATACTGGAAAGTGCCCCCGAAAAAGCACCAGCACCTCGCCAAGTGCCCGATGCTGCGCTACCCGTTCGTATTAGCGCACGAAGCCAGGAAGCACTGGCGGCTAATGCCCGTGTCCTAGCTAGTTTCCTACGCGAAAGCGACCATGCTTTCTATGATACCGCCCACACGCTGAACAGCCACCGCGAACAACACACGTTTGGCGCGCTCTGTTTCGCCCAAACAGCTGAGGCCGCCGCCAGCGCGCTCAGCCAGTTTGCTGAAGGTGAAACCAACAGCGTTGTGACACTGGAGCGCTTAGCTAACGCCCGAGGCCCAGTGTTTGTTTACGACGGGAACGGCTGCCAATGGGAAACCATGGGTCACGACCTGCTAGACAGCGAACCCGTGTTTAGCGACGCCATTGACCGTGTAGATACCCTGTTCCAGAAGCATGGTGATTTTTCACTGCGTGACGAGCTTGCGGGCCGTAACCAGGAAGAGTCCAGCGAAGGGCGCTTTGAGCGCACCGAAATCGCCCAACCCGCCCTGTTTGCACTGCAGGTCGCGTTAACCGAATGGCTTAAATCCAAGGGTATCGTGCCCACCGCCGTATTCGGCCACAGCGTTGGCGAAGTTGCTGCCGCCTGGGCATCCGGCGCATTAACGTTAGAAGACGCCGTTAAAGTTATTTATTACCGCAGTTTCTACCAGGGCAAAACCCGTGGTCTTGGGGAAATGACGGCTGTCGCTATCAGCGCGGAAGAGATCGCTCCCTGGCTTGAAAAACCCGAATTTAGCAACATTAGCCTGGCAGGCATTAACAGCCCCAAAGGCATTACGTTAGCAGGTGATCGTGACCAGCTAAGCGCCATTGAAGCAGCCCTTAGCGAACAGAGCACCTTCGCAAAGCGCCTGCCACTGGACTACGCCTTCCACAGCCCCGCCATGGACAGCATCAAAGCAGGCGTCGTGGAAGCCTTGGCTGACATTCGTCCAGGCGCCACGCAGATTCCTTATGTGTCCACCGTGACCGGCACCATCAGTGAAGGCACACAGCTGGATACCCATTACTGGTGGCTCAATATTCGTGAGCCCGTCCTATTTGATAACGCCGCTACGGTGCTTATTGAGCAGGGTTACAATGTCTTTGTGGAAGTCGGCGCGCACCCCATCCTGCGCCGCTATATGAACGACTCCTTACGCCAGCAAGAGCGTAGCGGATTAGTGCTAGGCACCATTGAACGGCATAAGTCAGGCGCAGATGGTTTAACCCGCTGCCTCGGCCAATTGTTGCTAAGTGGATTAGCCCTTGATAACCATCACTTCTTCCCCGTAGAAGGCGAGCGGGTACTGCTGCCACGCTACGCTTGGCAGCGCACTCAGCTTTGGGTGCAAGGCACCAATGATGGCCAAGGGCTGCTTTCCCGTTATTATCAGCATCCGCTACTTGGCTACCCATTGGCGCAGCAGGATAACACCTGGGAAAGCCAGTTGGATACCAAACGCCAGCCATGGCTGGCCGACCACGTTGTCGGCGAAGGCGCAGTCTTCCCCGGCGCGGGGTTTGTGGAGCTTACGCTAGCAGCGGCCCTGCAGCAGAAAGACACACCGATTTTAGACATTGAAGAGCTGGAGATTCGCGCTCCCTTACTGTTGGATGGGCCCAATGGGCGCACCATGCGCTTGACGCTGGATCCAGACGACGGCCGCTTAGCCATCCACTCCCGCGAGCCAGCCACCGGTAGCGAATGGCAGCTAAATGCCG
>NZ_JABUZF010000149.1:0-628 GCF_014897885.1 Halomonas sp. 3D7M
AACCAACCCAGCCACGCCCAAAGTGATCGGGAAAAGCAGCAGGCCGTTAACGCCGTGCTGCGCCATGGCTACCCAGACTTACACCACCTAACGCTTGCTGATGACACCGCGCTGGATAAGCTGGTGATTCACGGCAGCGCGGATAAGTTTCTCAATGGCGGTGAAGGCCGCACCAACCACAAACATGAGCCCATCGCGCCGCCCACTGGCTATCGCCACTACCTAAAGGTGCTGAACGCGCAGCGCCCGCGTGGGGAATCGTTTGAGGACAACCCAGCGGCCTATAACGCCTGGGCCGCTGAGGTGCTAAGTGCCTACAGCCACTTCCAGCTGCTATGCGCGCTGCGCAAAGGCCCCTGGGGGGTAGAAGGCTTAAACCTGCATATCGCCAAAACCCTACGCAGCGAAAAGCTGCTGTTCGGCAGTGATTACACGCTAGAGAAAGGCTGGTATGAAGGCCGCCCGGTACTGGTCACCCAAAACGACTACGGCCTAAAACTGATGAACGGCGATATCGGCATCACCCTGGCGGTACCGGATCCCCGCAATCCGCAACAAAAGCTGTTAAGAGTCGCCTTTCCTTCATCAAGTGCCACGAGCGATGCCGATAACCCCATCCGCTGGGTGC
>NZ_JABUZF010000155.1:0-941 GCF_014897885.1 Halomonas sp. 3D7M
CAATAGGCTACTAGCGGGTCATAAATAGGGTAGGCGGCGGCGGTGGGCCCGCCATGAACGCGCACAATCAGCGGCGCAGCACGGTTGGCTAAGGCTGAGTAGAAAAAGCCGTGAACCGTTTCGCCTTCGTTGCCAACAGGGGTTTCCAGCCATTGTGCGGTGGCGGAATTTTCAGTCACTAGGTTTTGCGTTACGTTACCCTCGACCTTACCTACTAGACAGTTACGCGAGCCATTTTTGTTGAAGCGTATAAGCTGGGCGCCGCTGGTAGCGCTTTGCACAATGGCGTAGTCACCGTGCCTTGCTAGTGTGATGCTTGCCACGCGGCCGGGGTCTGGTAGCAGTACTTCAACCTGCTCGCCGCAACGGCGATAAAGCTGAGCTGCCCCCTGGTACAGTTGGCAGTAAACCTGCCGATTGTCTCGCCATAGGTGCTGGCGCTCACCCAACTGCCACGGTGTGGTGATGTGGTCCACCGGGGCATTGCTCAGGCACACAGGGGTAGCCAGGTTTACCTGCCAGGGTTGCCACCAGCCAGCGTGATCGCTCATGCAGACCAGCGCGTTGTGGGGGCCAAACTGTGGCTGGCTAATCGCTGCGCCGAAATCCCAATGCTCCAGTATTTCAAGCTGACCTGTGCTGGTCACCCGCGCGAGATGTAGCTGGCTGCGTTGCCAAGGCATGTGCGGCAGCGACCAACTGACCCAGGCGAGGTAGTTGCCATCATCGCTTAATACCGCTGCGCCATAGAAGTCAGCGCCTTCAACCAACACTTGCCTGTTATCGCCCATTCTGCTGCTGTTAGTAATGGCGACCAGCCGTTGACCTTGTTGATCCTCTTCTACCGCAATCATTCGCTGACGTTTAGAGTCGGCGCACAGCCCACCGTAGGCTGTTTGTGGGCGCTGTTGCCAGCAGTAGCTTGCACCGTGGCGGTCGAG
>NZ_JABUZF010000155.1:951-2972 GCF_014897885.1 Halomonas sp. 3D7M
CCGTGGCGGTCGAGCTGCATGATGGCTTGATCGTGCTGGCGCACCCATACGACGCCCCCTAGCAGGGGCGTGTAGCTGCCGCCGCCGTACTGGTTCACGCGGCTACCCAGCGCCTCTTCTATTACACAGCGCGGCGTCTCGTTGCTGTCGGCGCGCCACTGCCAAAGTTGCATGCCGCCCGTTTGCGGGCAACGAGCGAGCCAATAAATAGATTGGGCGTCGCTGTGTAACTCGGCCAAGGTGTCAGTAGGTTCGGCAGCATCTGCCAGGGTAAGCAGCATAGATGTGCTCCTTAGTGTGGGGCGCCCCACAGCAACCGTGCTTCGTAGTGTGGGTAAAGCTGCATTACGCTGCGGGTGAACTCATATTCGCTGAGTGCCATGGTGCTAAACATGCTGGGAATTTCAACGGCCAAGGCATGATTGGCACCTAGCCCTTCGCTAGCCACATCACTGAGACGTTGGTCCAGCCATTCCAGGTAATGCGTGGTTTGGCCAATGATCGTTTCGGGCGGCGCACTGGGGCCATGACCCGGTACTGCGATACTGGCGTTGAGCGCGCGCAGATCATTCAGTTCTTCCAGCCACTGTTGCAGGCTTGGGCTGTGAGCAGTGGCAGCAGCACGTTGGTAGAACCCCATGTCGCCCAAAAACAGCACGTCGGTGGCATGATCCATAATCACTAGGTCTCCACCGCTATGGCCGCTCATGGCGAAAAGCGTGAGCGGGTAGTTGCCAAGGGTTATCTCGCCGGCCTCGATCACGTTGGGTAGGGCAATAGGCAAGCGCTCCAAGCTGCGTCCGGTTAGTCGCTCTACGTTATCGATCAGTGCGTCCCGGTCGCGGGCCATCAACGTACGAGTGCTGGCTAAGGTGAGGTGCTGTGCCTCGTCGAAGGCGGCATTACCAAAAAAGTGGTCAGGGTGGTGATGGGTATTCAACACCCAGCGAACGGGTTGAGCGGTGTGCTGAGCAATGAGTGTTTTGAGTGCTTCGCCAAAGTGTGGGCTGCTGCCGCTGTCGATAAGGATGACACCACTGGGCGTAGCAATAAACGCTTGGTTGCCTATATGGCCGCAGTTGCTGGTGGAGAGCTCCTCTTTTACACCTTCCACCATCCAGGTGTTTTCCGCGATCGATTGGGCGGTTAGCGGACGTTCGCAGAACATCACCGGTTCGCTGGCTGCCAGCGGCGTGATCAGCAGTGTACTGAAGGTGGCCAGAAAACCAGCTTTCATGGCTGCAGACCAATAGAAAAGCGGTTGCCGTTGTTATCCCGCGCGCCAATCACATAACCGCCTGGAGAGGGGCGCATATGCAGCCCTAAGGTGGGGTTGGCGCTCACTGATGCATCGATATCCAGGGCGGCCACTTGCTGGCCCTGCTGATCCAACAGTTCAAACGACTGCACATAAAAGGCGGGCTGGCTGGGGATTAAGCCGCTGTCCATGGGGTGAGAAAGGCGCACCCGCAGGCGCTGTTCGTCCTCATTGGCAAACAGCCGACCCTGGAGCTCGCCGAAGGTGGTTTCCCAGTCGGTGTCAGCGCTGGCAATACCGGGGGTGGTGCAGCCACCGCCTTCCGCTTCAATGTAGGTGCCACCCACATGCCAGGTATCCCCCTGTTTCACTGCTACACGCACCGCGGAGGCTTGTTCCAAGCGAATATTTAACGATAGCTTGGCTATTCCATGGCTCATAGGTGAGTAGTGGAACAGGCGGGGAATCGGGTTGAGGTCCACCCAGGCAATAATGTCAGTGATTGGCTCGCCGCTGGCTTCTAAGGCGCTGGCATCTAGCGCAATGGGTACTTGTCCTGAGTCTTCGGCGAACCCCGGCGCTCTAACGGTGACGCGCTCATCAAACACCACGGGGGCATCGCCCAGAAAGCGCTCGCGGTACACAGGCCACATAAAGGAGTTAAGCGGATCCTGTTCAGCCGTGCTCGCTGTGGCCAATGCGGTGGTCGGCAGCGCGAGCAGTAGCCAGCAAAGCACGGCGAGTGCGGGGGTAAGGGGTGCGG
>NZ_JABUZF010000155.1:2995-5749 GCF_014897885.1 Halomonas sp. 3D7M
GAACGTCGCGGCGAGCCGTTGTAACGTGATGATGGAGGTTAGGGTTGCCATGGTGCCTCCCAGCGTTGGGATTATTGTCCAGTCGTTTCCATACTTACCGTTTCTAACCATGTGCGAATGGCCCACAGCCCTTCTTGGCTAACGTAATCGGACATGCGCGGCATTAGCACACGGCCGTTGCGCTCGGCGCCATTGGTGACTAGCTCTTTGAACCACTCATCGCCCCATGCGCCGTTTTCCAACTCGCGCAGGTCGGGAGCGATGCCGCCGGATTTCGCTTCTAGTCCGTGGCAAGCGGCACAGTTGCTGTTGTAAGCGCGGGCACCAATATCGATGGCGAGCTCTTGCTGGGGATGATCCCGGTAGGGGTTCTCTTCCCGCCATTCGTCGCCTAAGCGCTCGAGGTCTTTAATATCAACGGCTTGAGGGGTCACGCTGCCGTGAGACCAGGCCAGCGGCGAAGCCAGCAACGCGGCAAGGGCGATAGCACCCACTTGGCTGCTGAGGCGTAAGGGCAGTTTTGCGGAGGTTGTTTTTGTCAGTACGGTTTTTGTAATAGTCATGGGAAATGCTCCTCAGAGGATCAATGTATCGTCACTTGAGTGAGCTTAGGCAGGCAGGCCTTCCGAACCTATAGCACCTTAGGCATCGCTAGGCTCCTCCTTTGGAAGTAGTGCTAAATCAGGATGAGAACGCGACTGGAGGGGTAGATTGGTTTGTTATCTGAGCTTCTAAGCTGGACTTAGTCTTGCTGGCACCACGCAAGCAGCAGCTTGGCCGCTTTGCAGCCATTGCATTGTGATCATTACTCGGATGGAAAACCCATGACAGACGCTATCAATAACAACACGTCAGCCCGCAAAATTTCGTGGCCCTTTCGCCTGCGTACACTCACCGCCGCCGTTGCTTACGCTTCTGCCTTAGGCGTCGGGGGCATTGCGCTGACAGCCCACGCCAGCGAGGTGACCTGGGACGATATTCTCAATGACCATAACAACACTGAAACGGTGTTGATGTACGGCATGGGCGTGAAAGCACAGCGCTATAGCCCGCTTAATCAAATTAACGCAGATAACGTCGAGATGCTGACCCCAGCGTGGTCTCACTCGTTTGGCGATGAAATGCAGCGTGGCCAGGAGTCTCAGGCGCTGATTCATGAAGGCGTTATTTATGTCACTGGCTCCTATTCACGTATTTTTGCTATTGATGCGCGCACTGGCCAGCGGCTGTGGTCATACAACCATCGCCTGCCCAGCGATATTCGCCCCTGCTGTGACGTAGTGAACCGCGGTGCGGCCATTTACGGCGATAAGGTATTCTTCGGCACGCTGGATGCTGGCATCGTGGCGCTGAACAAAGACACCGGTGAGGTGGTGTGGCGCGAGCGCTTTGGTGACCACCGCGCGGGCTACACCATGACCGGTGCGCCAACGATTGTAGAAGATAGCGAAACAGGTCGCGTGTTGCTGATTCATGGCTCTTCGGGAGATGAGTTCGGCATTGTGGGTAAGCTGTATGCCCGTGACCCTGATACCGGTGAAGAGATTTGGATGCGGCCCTTTGTTGAAGGCCATATGGGGCGTCTGAACGGTGAAGAGAGTACCCCAACGGGTGATGCTAGCGCGCCCTCCTGGCCCGATGACCCAGACAGCGAAACCGGCAAAGTACAAGCCTGGAGCCAAGGTGGCGGTGCGCCGTGGCAGAGCGCCAGTTTCGACCCTGATACCAATACCATCATCATTGGTGCCGGTAATCCTGCTCCCTGGAATGGCTGGGCACGCACCTCGGAAGACGGCGACCCGTCTGACTACGACAGCCTTTACACCTCTGGCCAGCTAGGGATCGACCCTTCGACTGGCGAAGTGAAGTGGTTCTATCAGCACACGCCCAACGACACCTGGGACTTCTCAGGCAATAACGAAATCGTCTTGTTTGAGTACGAAGATGAGAATGGCCGAACGGTGAATGCAGGAGCCCACGCTGACCGTAATGGCTTCTTCTATGTCACTGACCGCACCAACGGCGAGCTCATCAACGCCTTCCCGTTTGTCGATAACATTACCTGGGCTACCCATATTGACCTGGAAACTGGTCGCCCGGTTGAGGCTGAAGGCCAGCGCCCACCGCGCTTGGAAGAGGGACAAACCCGTTCTGAGCCTGTTGAAGTTTCACCACCTTTCCTTGGTGGTAAAAACTGGAACCCAATGGCTTACAGCGAAGACACAGGCCTGTTCTACGTACCGGGTAACCACTGGAAAGAAGATTACTGGACCGAGGAAGTTGAGTACGTGGAAGGCGCAGCTTACCTGGGTATGGGCTTCCGCATTAAGCGTATGTACGACGACCACGTCGGTATTCTACGCGCTGTTGATCCGGTCACCGGTGAGTACGCTTGGGAGCATAAAGAGCCTATGCCGCTGTGGGCAGGCGTGCTAGCTACCCACGGTGATCTGGTGTTTACCGGTACTGGCGATGGTTACTTAAAAGCATTCCATGCAGAAACCGGTGAAGAGCTTTGGAAGTTCCAGGTAGGTACCGGCATCATTTCACCACCGGTTACTTGGGAGATGGACGGTGAACAGTACATTGGTGTTACCGCAGGTTATGGCGGCGCGGTTCCGCTATGGGGCGGTGATATGGCTGAACTGACGCGGCCGATTGCTCAGGGCGGTTCGTTCTGGGTCTTTAAGCTGCCGTCTTTCGTTCAAGATTTGGCTAACCGTTAAGTTATCGACCCCTCTTGGGCGGCTTTTG
>NZ_JABUZF010000155.1:5889-7435 GCF_014897885.1 Halomonas sp. 3D7M
ATAGGCAGCGTTGTAGCCGACGATTATGTTGAAGCGTATCAACCGCCAGTGCATAACGGCTGTGAGTTGGTGCCAGGTACTCAGTGCGCCAATATGGATTTATCCGGCGGCGACTTTTCCAATCTTGACCTACAGGGTGCTAACTTTGCGGGCAGTAACCTAGAAGGCTCGGATTTCCGCCACAGCAACCTACGCAGCGTTGATTTTGAAGGGGCATCGCTGAGACATGCCAACCTCAATCGTGCACGCATGCCCAACACGCATTTACGCGGCGCCGATCTTTCCCATGCCAGTTTGGTTGGATTGGATAGCTGGAGTATTTATGCCCAGGGCGCGACATTTGATTATGCCGATTTGACCGGCGCTAACCTTGAGTTTGCCCGGCTTTCCGGGGCCAGCATGCAAGGAGCAACGTTGATGGGCAGTAATCTGGAAATGGCCTGGATGAATAAGGTCAACCTGATCGGTGCGGACCTGCGCGATGCTAATCTGCAAGAAGCAAAAATGAACATCACGCGGCTCAATGATGCTGATATGACCGGTGCACGCATCCACTACGGCAACTTCCAAATGGCCCAAATGGAGGGTTGTACCGCCTGCCCGTTTGATTGGGAGTAATGTCACCATGTCGACACAACCTTCGGCGTACTCTGTGCGCCGCTATATGCTCTGTGTGGTGTGGGCAGCGGGTGTATTCAGTGGAGCGGTACACGCTGAAGCGCCCACCGCGACATTTAACCAAGAAGGCTATCGTTTGCCGCCTTTTAAAGCGCCTGTTACCGCACCGCTTCCAGGGGTGACCACGTTAGATGACCATGCTTTTCAAGCGCTGCTGGCGTCACCGCCAGTGATTCTGGTGGATGTCTACGCGCTGCCCTGGCATAACGGTCTTTTTCTTCAGGACAGTGCGCACTTAACGATTCCAGGCAGTATTTGGCTGCCTAATGTGGGCGCAGCTAGTTTGGAAGAGGAGTGGATTGATTATTTCACCACAGCACTGGATGCGCAGCGTAAGCACGCTGAAGCCGCGCCGCTAGTGTTCTTCTGCCGTGCTGACTGCTGGCTTTCCTGGAACGCTGCACGGCGCGCTGAGGCAATGGGCTATGAAGAGCTCTATTGGTACCCAAATGGGGTGGATGGCTGGCAAGCGAGTGGACATTCGTTAGCAGCCGTTTGCCCGCAGCTGCCCGCTCATGCTGAGCGAGCTACCTGCGAGCCTTAATCGGTTTGTTGCTGATAGCCAGGTTGATTACTAATCAATAGATTTATTACGGATAAACAGGCTTATTGCCGGTAAATCAGCTCAAGTGGTTGGCGGGGCGAAGGCGCTGCCAAGCCATTCTGTCTCAAGCCGCTTTGAATTTCAGCCTGACCCTGCAACTGCTTTGACTGGCGGGCATTGCGGGGAATCAGCGTCGCTTGATCGGGTGTGTTATGGCTGTTTTCTGCGATTAGGCTCTCTAACAACCCATGCTGGGGAGAGTGCTGGCACACCGGGTCGGTGGCGTTCATATCACCGGTTAATAAATAGGCTTGGCAGCGGCAG
>NZ_JABUZF010000155.1:7449-13461 GCF_014897885.1 Halomonas sp. 3D7M
GCAGCGGCAGCCGCCATGGTCTTTGTCGCGGTCGTCGCACTGTTGGCAGAGCGTAGGCATCCACTGGGTGCCGCGAAAACGGTTGAACGCATCGCTTTGGTACCAAATGTCCTGCAGCGACGTCTCTTTGACGTTCGGAAATGCCATCGGTAGCTCCCTGGCGCTGTGACAGGGCAACACGGCGCCATCTGGGGCAACGGTCATAAAGATACTGCCCCAACCACCCATGCACGCTTTAGGCGCTTGCTCAAAGTAGTCCGGCACCACAAATAGTAATGACATATCGCGGCCACGTGCCGCGAGTGTTTCACGCCAGCGATTGGTTTCCGCCTCGGCGCGTACCAGCTGTTCACGGGTAGGCATCAACGCCTGGCGGTTCAAAAACGCCCAGCCGTAATACTGGCAGTTGGCCAGTTCAACCGCATCCGCGCCTAGCTCATCGCAGAGGGCAATCAGGTCGCCAATTTGATCGATATTGTGCCGATGCAAGACCACGTTTAATACCATGGGGTAGCCAGCGGCCTTGACCGCTTTGGCCATGGCTAGCTTGTTGGCGTGGGCCTTGGTAGAGCCTGCCAGCGCTTGAGCAAGTTCGGGGTCGGCGGCTTGCAGGCTAATCTGGATATGATCCAGGCCCGCTTCTGCCAGGGCGTCTACCCGCTGGGCAGTGAGGCCCACGCCGGAGGTCAGCAGGTTGGTGTAAAAGCCTAGCTGGCGTGCTTCGCTTACCAGCGCTTCCAGGTCTTGACGAATCAGCGGTTCGCCGCCGGAAAAGCCAAGCTGTGCCGCCCCCATCGCCCTGGCTTGGCGCAGCACGCTAAACCACGCGTCGGTATCCAGCTCGTTTTGGTAACGGGTAAATTCCAACGGGTTAGAGCAGTAAGCGCACTGCAGTGGGCAGCGGTAGGTGAGTTCCGCCAGCAGCCATAAGGGCGGTGAGGTCGTTTTATTAACCACAATGAACCTCCTTCACGGCTAGCCAGCCGTTACCGCGGGCTTCCTCGATAAACTGCACGACATCGTCTGCTAAGGACTCCGCGCTTGGGTAGCGCTGCTGTAGGGTGGCGATAATATCGGCGATGGAGTGATGGCCATCAACCTGCTCAAGAATCGCACCGGCAGTCGCGCTGAGCTTGACCATGCCTTCGGGATAAAGAATGACGTGGCAGCCCTGAATGGCTTCCCACTGTAAGCGCCAACCGCGTCGCAGCTGGTAAATATCTTGATGTGATATGACGAGTTGCTGTGACATGGTGAATTCCCCAACGCTAGTCGATCATTGCCTAGTAAAGTGACTGCTCAAGCCCACGGTGATACACCGCTTCGCGGGTGACGGTGTGGTAAGGCGGGCGGTCTAACTGATAGGCCATGGTCATGGCATCCAACATGCTCCATAGCACATCGAGCTTAAATTGCAGAATATCCAGCGCGCGCTGCTGCAGCGCCACCGTGGTACATACGCCTAAAGCGATTTCCAGGCCGTGCTCGACGTCTCGGCGGGCTTCGCTGAGCCGCTTCCGAAAATAGCGATAGCCTTGCTCGTTAATCCACGGGTAGTGCTGAGGCCAGGTGACCAGGCGGTTTTGGTGGGCAAGCGGCGCAAATAGCTCGGTAAGCGATGAGATCGCCGCTTCCTGCCAGGGGGCTCGGGCGACAAAGTGGCGGTAGGCATCCACCGCAAAGCGCACCCCGGGTAGCACACGCTCCTGGGAAAGCAGTGTATGACGGTGTAGCCCTACGGCTTCACCTAGGGCTAACCAGGCCTCAATCCCGCCTTCATCTCCGGCGTGGCCATCATGGTCAAGCAGGCGCTGCACCCATCGCCTGCGGGTAGCAGCATCTGGGCAGTTGGCCAGCAGCGCGGCGTCTTTTTGGGGAATCATCAACTGGTAGTAAAAGCGATTAGCCACCCAGCCTTGCAGTTGTTCCTGGGTAAGCTCGCCGTTGGCCATCGCCTGTTGAAAGGGGTGATTAAGATGGTAGTACTGCCCTTTACCCATTAGCGTTTCACGAAACGCCTCCCGACTGAGCGGGGTGGCAGAAGCACTGGGCGTTATCGCTGTCATCGCCATAGTCGATTTCCTGGTTATTTTTGTAATATCTAATGTATATATTGCTGATTTAAATGGCTTTTATTTTTAGCCATTTTTTATGCATAGAATTTATTTAATGAAACAGGTTATTTGGTTATAGCTCGCTCTGTTTGAATTATTTTATAAAGTTATATGCTTATTTTGGTTTAATTTTGTCAGGACCTGTTTTTGCACCTTTTATCGACCTACTATCTTTTAAATTCTACTAACCTAGTGCTTTTTTAATCTAAGATTTAGGTCTGGATGTTAATAGATTAATACTCAATAATTCTAAGATAAGAGAGTGTTTAAGGTCTGTGAACGTCGACCTAAAACGTCAGTTTCATTCCGTCGTAAGCTGTTTCGATGCCTGCGGCCTGCAATGTTTTCGCTGCATCGCTAGCGCCGTCCAAAATCGGATTGGTGTTGTTGATATGAATCAAAATACGCTGCGTGCTGCTGGGTAGCTCGTTCAATAGCGCACACATACCGCTGCTGCCATTGAGCGCGAGGTGACCCATCTGTTGGCCTGTGGAGGTGCCCACGCCAAGTGCCTGCATTTCGTCGTCTTCCCACAGGGTGCCATCCACCATCACTACATCTGCGGCGTTTAAGAAACGCATGGCCAGCGGTGTCGGGTTGCCAAGCCCAGGGGCGTAGCACAGCGATTTGCCACTGCGACGGTCAACAATATATAGCCCTAAATTATCGCCACAGGAGGGCGCGCCGCGCCGTGGTGAGTAGGGCGGGGCATTGCTGTGTAGTGCAAAGGCGGTGAGCGCGATATCTGGCAGAAAGGGAATCGAAAACTCGACAACTTCCTGATGATCTTCCAACTCAATCGGCTGCCAGCGTAGTCCGCCCCAGTGTTCCAGCATCGGGAATAGCGGAAAACCAGTCGATAAATCGCGATGCACATTAGGCGTGCACCACACCTCTAACGGGCAGCCTTCTCTTAGGGAGAGTAGCCCGGTGACGTGGTCGATTTGGGCATCTACCAGTAGCACGCCACGAATACCGCTACCACGCAGATCACTTGGCCATAATTCCGGGTTGGTATTGAGCTGAGCGCGAATATCTGGGGACGCATTGCATAGCAACCACTGCTTGCCATCCACGCTTAACGCAATCGATGATTGAGTGCGAGGTTGATGATTGGCACTGCCCAGGCGAGCGTGGTAGCAGTTAGGGCAGTTGCAATTCCATTGGGGAAAGCCGCCGCCTGCGGCAGCCCCAAGAACTAAAATCTGCATAGACTGACCTCCTACGTGAGTGCTGTGGATGTGCTATGAATCCCGGGTGAAAGCCCCTACCTGATATAAACCCAATAAGGCAGGTAGGGGCCGCGGTTCAGTCGCTAGCGATTAGCGGGTAGAGATATACAGCGTTACTTCAAAGCCAAGGCGCATGTCCTGATACGTCGGTTTAGTCCACATAAGTGACTCTCCTGCGTTGTTAAGCATGTTGTTGTGAGTGTCGTTACAAACGTCGTGACAAATGTCGTTATAAGTACTGTTGTGGGCGTTTTTGGAGGTTAATCATTATTGCCATACCCACTACTTCAGTTAATCATGGGTAGGACGAATTGAATGCGGTACTTTGGAAGTAGTTTTCTCTAACTTTTGGTGGGGAATCGTTGTTAAAAAGGGTAGTGTTGTAGTTAAACAACCCAATTGAATCGAAGGTTGAATAGTAACTGGCGGTCGCCGCGTTAGATCCTAAACTGCTATCTGGCGCGACGACGCATGTCAGTAATAATGCCCAGCGTCCAATAACCAAGGGTGAAAATATGACTGTTTTGGTCATGACGCTGGAAATGGGCTAACCAAGGGAGAAAGCGTGTGAAAATAGGCGCACCGAAAGAGACAGCTCAAGGAGAAGCGCGTGTAGCGCTTACTCCTGAGAGCGCAAAACAGCTTCAAAAGCTAGGCCATGAGTGCTTGGTGGAAGCCAGCGCAGGGGCTGCTGCGGGCTTTAATGACGACACGTATCGCGACGCGGGTGTCAGCGTTGTGGAAAGCGCGGAAGCGCTGTGGCGTGATGCGGACGTGGTGATTAAAGTCCGTGAACCTTCGGAAACTGAGGCTCACTATTTACGTGAAGGTCAGACGCTGATTGCGTTCTTCTGGCCAGCACAAAACGAAGCACTGTTGGAAACCTGTAAAGCTCAGGGCGCGTCTGTTATTGCGATGGACATGGTGCCACGTATTTCCAGAGCGCAGAAAATGGATGCGCTCTCCTCAATGGCCAATATCGCGGGCTACCGTGCGGTGATTGAGGCGGGCAATAACTTTGGCCGCTTCTTTACTGGCCAGGTAACCGCCGCCGGTAAAGTTCCCCCTGCCAAAGTATTGGTGATCGGCGCGGGTGTGGCGGGCTTGTCGGCGATTGGTACCGCGGCTAGCCTTGGCGCTGTGGTGCGTGCATTTGATGTGCGCCCAGAGGTGTCCGAGCAGATTGAATCCATGGGCGCTGAATTCCTGTTTCTCGATTTTGAAGATAGTCAGGACGGTTCAGAAAGCGGTGGCTATGCCTCACCCTCTAGCCCAGAGTTTCGCGAGAAGCAGCTAGAGTGTTTCCGCGAACAAGCACCGGATGTCGACATTGTCATCACCACGGCGCTGATTCCTGGCAGGCCCGCGCCAAAGCTGTGGCTGGAAGATATGGTGGCAGCCATGAAACCTGGCTCGGTGATTGTCGACTTAGCCGCTGAAAAAGGCGGTAACTGCGATTTAACCAAGCCGGACGAGCGTGTGGTATCTGATAACGGCGTCGTGGTGGTCGGCTATACCGACTTCCCCTCACGCATGGCCACCCAAGCGTCGCTGCTTTACGCCACCAACATTCGCCACATGCTAGCCGACCTCACGCCTGAGAAAGACGGCGTCATCCATCACAATATGGAAGATGATGTCATTCGCGGTGCTACGGTCACGCACCAGGGCGAAGTCACCTTCCCGCCGCCGCCACCCAAAGTAAAAGCTATCGCTGCGGCGAAGCCAAAGAAAAAAGAGAAAGAACCAACGCCTGAAGAGAAGAAGGCTACTGAACACGCGGCGTTTAAAGCGCAAACCAAGCGTCAAGTAGGCTTGCTCGCCGTTGGTGGCGCGCTAATGCTGCTGTTGGGCCAAATAGCCCCAGCCTCATTTATGCAGCACTTCATTGTGTTTGTGTTGGCGTGCTTCATTGGCTTCCAGGTGATTTGGAAGGTGAGTCATTCGCTGCACACGCCGTTAATGGCGGTCACTAACGCTATCTCCGGCATCATTATTTTAGGGGCAATTTTGCAAATCGGTTCAGGCAGTGGCGTCGTTATCGTGCTGGCGGCCATTTCGGTACTGATTGCATCGATTAATATCGTGGGTGGCTTCCTGGTGACACGCCGGATGCTTGCCATGTTCCAAAAATCCTAAGCGGCGGAGAAACGAGATGTTAGGACAAGGATTCGTATCTGCCGCGGCAATTGCGGCAAGTGTGCTATTTATTTTATCGCTAGGCGGCCTGAGTAATCAGGAGAAAGCCAAGCGTGCCGTATGGTACGGCATTGTGGGTATGGCCGTAGCGGTGTTCTTTACCTCCCTCGGGCCAGGTATTGGCGGCTACTGGTGGCTGGTTCCGGCGATGTTGATCGGTGCTGGGATTGGTGCCTATGTCGCAGGCAAGGTCGAAATGACCGAAATGCCTCAGTTGGTAGCGGCACTACATAGTTTTGTGGGTTTGGCAGCGGTCTTTGTTGCCTGGGGCGCAGATTTAGAGCGCCGCCGGGTGCTGGCCGCACAAGCGGCCGACGGCGCGATGCAAGAGTTTTCTGCGTTTGCTGCATTGGTGGCCACGAAGGCTCCTGCTGAGCTGACCTTTTTGCAGATTGAGGTGGTGTTCGCGATTTTCATCGGTGCGGTGACCTTTACCGGCTCGGTGATTGCGTTCGGTAAGCTGGCAG
>NZ_JABUZF010000156.1:0-3930 GCF_014897885.1 Halomonas sp. 3D7M
ACGCGGCTGCTTGGCAGCGTGCGTGCCGAATTTCCGACCAGGATACGTAGATGCCGTTACTCAACCAGCAAGTTATCAATCAGCAGTTCATCAACAACCAATGGGTTGCCTCAGCAGGCACGCGCATGCTCGATGTGATGAATCCTTATCGCGAAGCGCGTATTGCCCAGGTCACGGCGGGGGACGCGGCAGATGTCGAGGGGGACGCGGCAGATGTCGACGCTGCCGTTAAAGCCGCTCAGCAAGCACAACCTGCTTGGCAAGCGCTGGGTGGCGCTGCGCGAGCAAAGTACCTAGATAGCTTTGCCGATGCGTTGGAGACCCGCCGAGAAGCGCTAATCACTCTGTCAGCCACTAATAACGGTAAACCGCTTGCAGAAGCAGGCATTGACCTGGACGACGCGATTGCCTGTTATCGCTATTACGCCAAGCAGGCCAGGGTGTTAGATGCTCGCCAGGGCGAACTGGTCAGTGTGGAAATGGAAGGCGTTGAGGCGCGTACGTATCATGACCCTGTGGGCGTCGTGGGGTTGATTGCTCCCTGGAACTTCCCGCTGGTGACAAGCGCCTGGAAGCTGGCGCCCGCGTTGGCAGCCGGTTGTACCGCAGTGCTCAAGCCGTCAGAGGTAACGCCGCTCCCCGAGTTGGTACTGGCAGAAATTGCCCTGGAAATTGGTCTGCCAGCCGGTGTGCTGAACCTGCTTAACGGCGATGGCGAGGGCATTGGCGCACCGCTAACCAATCACCCAGGTGTGGATAAAATCTCTTTTACGGGCAGTAACCGAGTCGGCGAAGCCGTTATGCAAGCTGCTGCCGTTCGCACTGCCAGTGTCTCCCTAGAGCTAGGTGGAAAATCGCCGATTCTGGTAATGGAAGACGCCGACCCAGCCCAAGCCGCCGACTGGGTAATGGCGGGTATCTACTTTAATGCCGGGCAAATCTGTTCAGCGACTTCGCGTTTACTGGTACATGAAAACGTAGCTGAAGCACTCTATACCGCCCTAGCTGAGCGGATGGATGCGCTAACCCTGGGCGACCCACTCGCCGAAGGTACCGACTTAGGGCCGTTGACCAGCGCTAAGCAGCGCGATGCGGTACAACGCTATTTAGACTTAGCAGCGCAAGAAGGCCTAACGGCAGTGCGCGATATTACCCATCGCACGTTACCCACGCAGGGCTACTTTTTAGCGCCGACGCTTTACCGTGATGTGCCGCTGGAAAGCCGCTTGTGGCAAGAGGAGATTTTCGGCCCAGTGCTCTGCGCACGCAGCGTTACCAGAGAAGAAGAGGCGATTAAACTCGCCAACGATAGCGCTTATGGATTAGCTGCGACGGTGATTAGCGGTGATCCTGAGCGGGCAAAGCGCATTGGTCGCCAGCTAAAAGCCGGTAGCATTTGGTACAACAGCGAGCAGCTGGTGTTGCCTGAAACCGCCTGGGGCGGCTTCAAGCGTAGCGGCATTGGGCGTGAACTTGGCCCCTGGGGGCTAAGTGCCTACCTGGAAGTGAAGCATGTGATTGGGCCGGCGTAAGACTAACGGTCGGGCATAGCATAACGCCGGGATGACTTCCCGGCTTTTACCACTTGTCCGGGCACATCGTGGCCGATAAGTGTCGGTAGGCTGGCGGCAACGTCAAGCAGCGCATCTAGATCGACGCCCGTATCGACCCCCATCGCTGCAAACATATGCACTAAGTCTTCGGTGCATACATTACCGCTAGCGCCTGGGGCAAAGGGGCAGCCCCCCAGCCCACCTAACGACGCATCAAAGCGGCTAATGCCCGCCTGCCACGCCGCCAGCGCGTTGGCTAAGCCCATGCCGCGCGTGTTGTGAAAGTGCAGCGTGAACGGCGTTTCCGGCCAGCGCTCAAGCACAGCGTCACACAGGCGCCTCACCTGGGCTGGGTTGGCCATGCCCGTGGTGTCGCATAGCGTAACGCCTTGAATGCCCAGCGCGATCAGTTGTTCCACCAGCGTAAGCACCCGCGTTTCAGGCACCTCGCCTTCAAATGGGCAGCCAAAGGTGGTCGAAAGCGAGGCGTTGATAAACACGCCGCTGCCTTGGCAGGCCTCCACAATCGCGGCAAATTGCTCAAGCGACTGCTCTGGCGTCATGCGAAGGTTTGCCAGGCCATGGCTATCGCTTGCCGACATCACCAAATTAATTTCATCCACCTGGCAGGCAAGCGCACGCTCTGTGCCCTTAAGGTTAGGCACTAAGACGCTGATATCGACGCCTGCCCGGCGCTGAATACCAGTGACAACATCCGCAGCATCGCGCAGGTTAGGAATCGCTTTGGGTGACGTAAACGAGGTGGCCTCGATGCGCCGCAGGCCGGTGGTGGAGAGTGCGTCGATCCAGCGGATCTTATCGTCTGTGGGGACAAAGCGCGCTTCAATCTGCAGGCCGTCACGCGGGGCGACTTCATTAATTTCTATTCTTGTCGGACAGGGCATGGGTTGACTCGTGGACTTGTGCATAGCGCTCTCCTTAAATAATGCCCGCTTGACGCAGTTTGGCGCGGGTTTCCTGGTCAATACCCAGTTCATCCAGCACGTCATCGGTATGCTGGCCAAGCGCCGGGCCGCCATCTCCGATCCGCCCTGGGGTAGCGCTAAGTTTGGGCAGTACACCGGGTACTTTTAATGGTTTGCCGTTGGGGCGGGTGAAGGTTTGAATCATTTCCCGCGCCAAGTAATGGGGGTCAAAGGCAATATCTTCGGCGGTGTACGGATAGCCTGCTGGCACACGCGCCTCATCCAGCGCTTTAAGAATCGCCTCTCTTGGGCGCTCTTCAGACCACGCTTGAATCGCTGCGTCGATCATTTCAGCCTGCTGACTGCGGCCATCGTTGTGGGCTAGCGCGGGGTCGTTGGCCAGATCATCACGGCCAATCACGCCCATCAAGCGTTTGAAAATGCTGTCGCCGTTACCGGCAATCAGTACGTAATCGCCTCCTTGGCAGCGGTAAGCGTTAGAAGGCGTAATGCCGGGGAGGGCGCTGCCGCTAGGTTCGCGCACCTGGCCGCTGGCATCGAATTCCGGCAGTAGGCTCTCCATCATGGCAAATACTGACTCATACAGCGCCACGTCGATCTCTTGTCCCAGGCCGCTGCGGTTGCGCTCTTGCAGTGCCAGCAAGGTGCCAATGACAGCGTATAGCGCGGACAGCGAATCACCAATGCTCACACCTACCCTGACGGAAGGCTCTCCCGGCTGACCGGTGAGATAACGCAGCCCGCCCATGGCTTCACCCACCACACCAAAGCCGGGCTTGTCGCGGTAAGGCCCCGTTTGTCCGTAGCCGGAAATATGCACCATGATTAATCGTGGGTTGAGTTTTGAGAGCGCTTGCCAGCCCAGCCCCCAGTTATCTAATGTGCCAGGGCGGAAGTTTTCCACCACCACATCAGCCTCGGTAGCGAGTTCGCGCACCAGCGCTTGGCCCTCTTCACTGCGCAAGTCCAGCGCCACCGAGCGTTTGTTACGGCTCTGTACGTGCCACCAAAGCGAGGTGCCTTCCTCAAGCATTCGCCATTTGCGAAGGGGGTCGCCGGTGCCAGGTGGCTCAATTTTAATCACATCGGCACCAAATTCGCCCAACAGCTTGGTCGCAAATGGGCCTGCAATGAGCTGCCCAAGTTCAAGGACTTTCAGGCCTTCTAAGGGAAGCTGGCGCGCTTCGGGAGCATGCATTAAGGCTCTCCTGGTCGTGTCGTTAATATTGTTGCCTACCAGCATGCGTGAGCCGCTTAGGCGCGACAATTAGGCAATGGGTAACAAAGGTTTCGTGACTGGCGAAGGTATGCGCTAGCATAGTCAGGTTACTTTTCAGGAGTTTGCCGAGTTGCGCCGCTTTGATTTTTTTACGCTCAAGCTGTTTATCTCTGTTGCAGACGAAGGCCGCTTGACCGCGGCTGCCGAACGC
>NZ_JABUZF010000156.1:3965-8130 GCF_014897885.1 Halomonas sp. 3D7M
CGCCGTTAGCAAGCGAATGAGCGATCTTGAAAGCTTGGTCGGAGCAACGCTACTTTACCGTAAACCCCGTGGCGTGGAGCTAACCCCGGCAGGGCATGCGTTTTTACATCATGCGCGGCGCATACTCGACAATGTTGAACGCTTACAGGCAGAACTTAGCGAATATGGTGAAGGCGTGCGTGGGCATGTGCGTATTCATTCCAACACCTCGGCGATCATCGCGTTTCTTCCCCAAGATCTCAGCGCGTTCTCTCGTCACTACCCTGAAATCAAAATCGATCTGCAAGAGCGGGTTAGTAATGAAATTATTGCCGCTGTACGGGATGGCTTAACCGATATTGGTATTTTTGCTGGGCATGTGGCTGCGCCAGACTTACAGATAATTCCGTATCGGCGTGATCGCTTAGTGCTAGTAACGCCTGATAAACACCCGTTAGCGGAGCGAAGCAGTATTGCCTTCAATGAAGCGCTCGCTTTCGACTTCATCGGTTTGCAGCAAGATGCGTCACTGCAAGCGCTATTGCTTGAGCAGGCTAATCTATCGGGAAGAGCGCTGCGAATGCGCATTCAGGTACGTAGCTTTGATGCTATTTGCCGCATGATTCACCATGGCATGGGGGTCGGCGTGCTGCCAGAACAAACGATCTACCGCGAGCTAGGTGATCTGCAGCTTAAGAGCATCCCGTTGAGCGACGCCTGGGCCCAACGGGAGCTTGTGATTGGCGTGCGCCGCTACGCGACGCTTCCTGTCACGGCAAGGCACATGGTGGACCTGCTGACCGCAGAAAAGCATTCAGCGTTATAAAGTTCATCAAATCGGCGCTTAATCCCGCAGTATCGAGGGGGCCGACCACTGCTGACAAAGCGGTATCACTTCTAAGCGCGTGATATTGATATGCGGCGGAAGTGAGGCTACATGGAACGCTTGGTCGGCGATATCCTCAGGCTGAAGTGGTTCCGCTCCTGCGTAGTAGCTATCGGCTATCTGGTGGTCACCTTTCATGCGAACCAGCGTAAATTCACTCGCTGTCATCCCCGGGGCGAGGTCGGTCACTCTAACGCCCTGGGGGCCAACGTCGCAGCGCAGGTTATAGCTAAATTGTTCTACAAAGGCTTTGGTGGCGCCATACACATGCCCACCAGGGTAAGGCGTATGAGCGGCGATAGAACCCAGGTTAATGACCGTTGAGCCAGGGCCAGCGGCGATGAGCTTGGGCAATAGGTGGCGTGTGACAGTCACTAACCCTTTTACGTTGGTATCAATCATGCGGTGCCAATCATCCAGCTCAGCGTTTTGTGCTGGCCCCTTACCCAGCGCTAGTCCTGCATTATTGATCAGTGTATGCACGTGCTGAAAGCGTTCTGGCAACGCCGCAACCACGTTGGCAACGTCTTGTGGGTTACTGACATCCAATTGAGCGATGTGCACAGGTACGCTGTTTTTCAGTGAGTTATAGAGCGTCTCTAAGCGAGTTTGACGCCGTCCTGTTAACACCAGTGACCAGCCCGCTTGGGCAAAACGGTGGGCACAAGCAAGGCCGATTCCAGAAGTGGCGCCGGTAATAAACACGACGGGTGCGACTTCGTGCATGATGAAAGCTCCTGGCGAAAATGGCGGTTGAAGCCGCGGCTAAAAACAGCAGACAAGCGCCATTGAGATAGCCTAAGGGTGCAGTGGGTATTCATCTTTGGTCGTATGCTGATAATAGGGTGCGTAGTTTAGCGCGCTATAGCGGCGTTTCTAGCCATCGTATTTGACGAAGTCAGCCTTCATAAACGTCGATTTGAGCCGCTTGGCTGCTTGTTTCAAGATCAATCAAACAGCAAAAATGCTGTGATAAGTATCACGCTTAATAACCATAACCACATCCAATAACGACAACCGTAGAGAGTCATCCTATGCGGACAACATTGCTTACCACGCTGGCCACCCTGGGTATGCTAACGGCGGCCCCCTTTGCCTTGGCAAACCCGATCGAAATTCAAGTTAACAACACCATGAGCGAAGGCGGCTCTGAAAGCGCAGCAGTCGAGCGCTTTGCCGAATACCTAGAAGAGCAGGCTCCAGGCCGTTTTGAGGTGCGTCCTTTTCTAGCAGGTTCACTCGGCGGTGAAAACGCGGTGCTGGAACTGCTCAACTTAGGTCAAACCCAGATTTCTATCACTGGCGGCAACTGGCGCCAGCAGTATGCGCCAGAGTATGACGCTATTACCGTGCCGTTTGTTTTTTCAACCTGGGACGAAGTCGATGCCTATATGGAAAGCCCTTCCGGCCAGGCATTGATTGAGCAGGCTGAAAATCAGGGTGGTCTTAAATATTTCGGCACCCAACACCGTGGCCCACGCCACATGACTGCCAACAAGGCGATCAATAGCCCTGAAGACTTAGACGGCTTCCGTTTACGCCTGCCATCGCTTCCCGTGTGGCTTGAGGTGTGGGAGGAGATCGGCGCTCAGGTAGTTAACGTTCCCGCGCCGGAAATTTACTTGGCCATGCAAACAGGTCAAGTCGATGGCCATGAAAACTCGCTCTCCTCGCCCTATACCCGCCGCCTGTGGGAAGTGCAGGATCACATCATTATGACCAGTCACGTGCAGTTCCCTTGGAACTGGGTAGCCAGTTCACGCTGGTGGGATGGGCTAGAGGCGGAAGATCAAGCGTTGATCGAGGAAGCCATCCATGTCGCCAGGGAGCATGGTTCGGAGCGTGAGCGTGAGCTTGATGAGTACTACCTGACGGCGCTACAGGAAGAGGGCATGACGATTATCGAACCCGATATTGAAGCTTTCCGCGAAGCGGCGTTGCCTGCGATTGATCGTGTCATGGCCGATATGGCTGATGGCGTGCGTGAAGATGCGTTAGGTAATGAAAGCCAGTAATTGCTTGTGCTAAATGAACAACGGCGGCCTATCAGGCCGTCGTTGTAGTTTTAAAAGATACCTATTTAAGCCTTATTAAGCCTCAGGAGCGTTCCCGTGGATTCAGCTATGCCGCCCAGAAACGGGCCGGATAGAATCGCTTTTTATGTGTTGCGTTACACCACCCGTCTTTGCGATGGGGTGGGGGTGACGTTAATGGCCGCGATATTACTGCTCATTGTGTCTGCAGTGGTAGCCCGTGACTTACTTGGGTTGGGGATGCCCTGGACAGAAGAAGTTGCGTCACTGCTGGCCATTTATGCCATTGGCTTTGGGTCTATCTCTGCGTGGGTACGCAGTGAGCATTTAGTGGTTGACCTGTTCAGCCACAAACTTTCTAGCTTAGGTAAAAATATACAGTATCGCCTTACTTCGCTGATCTCTTGCGGCTTTTTTCTGCTCGCGGCATGGGGCGCGTGGATTATGTCGGATATGAGCGCCAACAATAAAACCGTTTCGTTAAGTATTAGTTTCAGCTACCTCTACTACGGTATCTTCTTTAGCTTCGCAAGCATGGCGGTCATCGCCCTTTGGAAAACGCTGCGCGGCCCGGTTTTCTGGCTTGAAGCACCCCGCGAAGAAGAGGTGACGGCACCATGACTGAATTACTAATTTTTGTTGGCGGCCTGCTGGTTCTAATGGCTATCGGGCTGCCTGTTGTGGTTGCCATCGGTGTTACTTCATTTATTGCTTTGGTATTCACCGGTACCGGAGGGTTGCCCGTTGAGCTACTGCCACTGCGGATGGTGCAAACGCTCAACAATTTTACGCTGTTGGCCATTCCGCTGTTTATTTTGGCAGCCAATATTATGAATATTGGCTCAACAACCACGCGTATTTTTGACTTCGCCACGGCATTAGTAGGCTTTACCAAAGGCGGTCTTGGTCACGCTAACGTAGTGGCCAGCTCTATTTTTGCCACCATGTCGGGTACTGCCGTGGCTGACGCGGCGGGGCTTGGCAGCATTGAAATTAAAGCCATGAAAGAGCGTGGCTATGATTTGGGTTACGCCACTGGAATTACCGCCGCCTCTAGCGTGATTGGGCCGATTCTGCCGCCCAGTATTGCGCTAGTAGTGTATGGCTGGCTGGCCAACGTGAGTATCGGCGGGCTGTTTATGGCGGGGCTACTGCCCGGTATTTTGATGGCATTATTGCTGATGGGAATGACGGTAATGCTCGGGGCAACAGGCAAAGTAGTGATGCCTAAGCCTACACCGTTTGATGCCTGCGAGGTCGTTCGAAC
>NZ_JABUZF010000156.1:8204-8421 GCF_014897885.1 Halomonas sp. 3D7M
ATTTGGGGGGGCTTCTTTACGCCAACGGAAGCGGGTGCCATTGCCTCGCTCTATGCGGTTATTTTAGGCGGCCTGATCTATCGCGACTTAAGCTTGCGCGACTTGTTTAATGCTTTCCAACGTACCCTTATGTTCAGCGCCGTGATTCTGCTGATTATTGCGGTATCCAGTTTTTACGGCTGGGTTTTGGTACGCCTGGGTATTCCACAAGCGTTGG
>NZ_JABUZF010000156.1:8451-12040 GCF_014897885.1 Halomonas sp. 3D7M
GGACAGGTGGCCAGCATCGATATGCCGACGATTGCGTTGCTGCTCTGCTTTGCGCTGTTTTTCCTGCTTATCGGCTGTTTCATGTCGGTCATCGAGAGCATCCTGATCTTCACTCCCATTGTGGTGCCTGCTGCGCTAAGCGCGGGGTTAGACCCTGTCCATTTCGGCATTGTGATGGTCATTACGCTTTCAGTGGGGGTTATCACACCGCCCTTTGGCACGGTGTTGTTTCTAATGGTGGGCATTACGCGGCTACGCTACGGGCAAGTAGTTAAAGCGGTGTTGCCGTTTTTGCTTCCTATTCTGGCCACCATTTTAGTGTTGATCGCGATACCTGGCCTTGCCACGTGGCTGCCTCGGGTGATGGGGTATTAATCCCCCAAACCTCGTTTGTCATGCTGCAGCGGGGCTCATGTGTCATTGATAAACAATAAATCACTAATTAAAGATCGCTGCGTCATTAGATTGGCATGCACGATTTTTATTCAAGTAATTGTATTTATAGTATTTTTTATTTTTTTTGGCATTTCCTGGTATGGCGGATGCAGTGTATTAGGCAAGAGCAGAGTGTTAGAAAGACGCGATGTTCTTGCCACTAACCAACGTTTTCAAATTATCGAATTTTTTGATTACCGAAAACTGAAGTGAAAGCGAAGCCATATCAGGAGGCATGACTATGAAAAAGGAAGCTCTCAAGAAACTTGGCATTTTAGGCGTATCGTTTGGTTTAATCGCTAGCCCGCTGGCCTTTGCTGGCATGGAAGGCAACGATGATTACGAGCCCGCTCCTCAGGAAGAAACGACCCAGGATGAGCAGGGCGCTTACAACTCTTTCGACTCTGATCAAGAGCAAGGTGCCACCACTGAAGGCGCTACTAATGAAGGTATAACGACCGAGTACGAAGAGGAAGAGCAAGAATTCACTTATGAAGAGGAAGAAGAAGAGCAAGACACATGGGAAACTGAAGAGGAAGATGATTCCGGTTGGTAACTCATGACTGCTAAAGGATTAACTTCTATTCCGGTTCACGGATGAGCCATGAAATGCCCCGCCAGTTGCGGGGCATTTTTGCGTTAAAAGATGTTAAATAGGGGGTGGGGAATGAATAGGCTATGGTTAGAGTTCTATTACTAACATCAGCCACAAGGACGTTGCCGACGTGTTGAACTGGAAGGAGGTTCCACAGCTTCCTAAAGCGCAAGGACGAATCGAAGCGATTGATCTCGCGCGTGGTATTGCCATTGGGCTGATGATTATCAGTCATGCCGTTAGTGGTTTAGTAGGCATGCGTCATGTGCCCGACTGGGGCATGGTGCCTATCCACTTTTTGACTAAGTTCTCGTCCTCACTATTTATTCTAGTGTTCGGCATAGCGCTGGCGGTGGCCTTCCTTGCTTACACGCAAAGTGACGATTGGCCTCGGCGGCGATTAAAGCTATGGGTAAGGGCCATTGAGGTTTGGTTTTGGTATAAATCGCTGATTATTATCGAAATGCTACCCTTTAGCTCGCCAAGCGATATTGTTAATACGCTGCTCTATGGGCGATTTGCTATCTGGGTAGAGATTCTCGGTTTTTACGCCATTGCCTTATTATGGGTGCCATTAATATTGCCGCTGTGGGCGCGAACGCCACTGTGGGGACGTTTGGCGACCATCGCAGGATTAACGGCGCTTTCAGCGTGGTTACAAGGCTTTTCCTTTGGGGGCTACGAGCTCTTAAAAGCGTTTCTGGTGGATCATGAAGAGCACTATGCCTGGGGACAGCTTAGCCGCGCCCCACTAATATTGTCTGGCTTATTGATCGGCGAAGCGCTGTTACGCTGCTATTTCGATGCCACCTTACGCCGCCGTTTAATTCTTTGGCTGGCAGGGTCGGGGGCGCTGATGGTCGGCGCTTTTTATGGCATAGCCATCGCCGGGGGCGATGTTCATGGTGCGATGATGGCGGTGGCTCGTAATGTGGGAAAACACCCGCCAGGGATAAACTTTATGCTGTTTAGCGTGGGTGGCGCGTTGGTGCTGCTTGGGCTTGCCTTAGCGGGTGGCGCAGCCGCTGCGAAAGTACTGTTGCCGATCACGCTCGTCGGTAGTGATGCGCTCAAAGCCTTTATCTTCCATATCGTGATGATTTTTCTGGTACTGCGTTTTTTATTGGAAGGCGAGGGTGCCTACAGCTACCCGCAGGCACTTGGCATTGGTGGTTTGTTAATACTCGGCGCCGCGCTGTGGATTTGGCTAACCCGCTGGATGGCGGCTCATCGCTAAACGCGAGCAAACTAACGGGAGTTGACGATTTGCGACACTGGATACAGCGCGGGCTGATGGTAGTAGCGCTGTTAATAGCACTGCCCGTTCATGCAGATTGGTATTATGCAGTCGATAAACAGAGCCGCTGGCAGGGTGACTTAAACGCCCGCATGGCCGCCATCGAAGAGGTGTTTGGTGGGCAGCTGGGCGTGTATGTGCAGAATTTGGCCAGTGGTGAAGCCTATTCCTGGAAAGCCGATGAGCCATGGTATTTGGCCTCGCTGATAAAGGTACCGGTGGCTGCCCAAGTGTTGGCCGAACGCCAAGCTGGCAGGTTAGCTCTTGATGAGCGGATTACCCTGGCGCGCAGCGACTATGTGGATGGTGCAGGCCCGGTTAACTGGCATGATCCAGGCACGCCTATTTCTATTGGTTATTTGTTGGAACAGATGATCACCGTTAGCGATAACACTGCGTCGGATATGCTGATTGATCGTGTAGGGCTTGAAGCAGTGAATGAACGGGCAAAGGCCATGGTGGCAGCGAGCGGAGGAAGGCCCGGTCATATAGGGCCGATTAGCAAGCTCGTTGGCGTACGCCAAGGTGTGTATGGCCAGCTTCATCCAGATGCCCAAGACTTAGAGGGTTTAGATTTTATGGCGCTGCGCAAGCACAGTGTTAGCCAGCGACCGGAAGCGTTAGCCCGTGCCCTTAGCGTGCGCCAAGATGCCTTCGAGCAGCCTGACTACGACCGCGCCTTTGATGCCTACGAAGCCACGGGTGAGAACGCAGGCACGTTGCGCGCCTTCGGGGATGTACTAGCCTCGCTTCACCATGGAGGTATGACGGATTTGAATACCGAGCAGCGCCAAACGCTGCTGGCGGTATTGAGCCGTACTTCCTCTGGCGAGCGCCGCTTGAAACAAGGGTTGGGCAGTGACATTCATTTTGCCCATAAGACCGGTACCCAGCACCGTCGTAGCTGCGATGCGGGTATTGCCTCGCGCATTTCGTCAGCCCAGAGGTCTTGGGTAATTGTCGCCTGTAGCCGAGGCCCGCTGTCGGTAAGCGCCCACGAACGCGCCTTGGCAAGTGTTGGTGATGCGCTACGTTTTAGTGGTGCATTAGCTGACCTTTAATCAAGCTAACGCTAGCACCTAACGCCGTACCAGCATGATAAACTGAGCCAATGCTCTGTTGATGTTTCACGGCCTGTCGTTGGAAAGTTGTAGCGCTTGGTGGCTAACGACGCGGGTGCCTCATTCGCTCGTACCTCGCGAGATTCGTTACACCGCGCTACGGTAGGTGCCATAGGTTTTGTAGCGCGTATATGGACTCCT
>NZ_JABUZF010000154.1:0-9133 GCF_014897885.1 Halomonas sp. 3D7M
GATTAATTTTGAATAAGCACTTAAGTTGGGAGCATGATCGAGCGTTTATTTACGGAAAAGAGATCGTTACCAAGAGGAAAATAGCCTGGTATGCAGATGCGCCGGTCTCTTATACCTACTCTGGATATACCAAGATGGCGTCAGTGTGGCCTGGTTTTTTACAAGAGATTAACCAGGTAGTGGAGAGTAACTGCGGTGACGTATTTAATTCGTGCTTGTGTAACTTCTATAGTTCAGGCGCGGAAGGTATGAGTTGGCACAGTGATGCTGAAAAAGACCTGGTTGAGAATGGTGTGATTGGCGCGTTGAGCCTAGGTGGCGAAAGGAGATTTTCGTTTAAACATAAACAAACAGGGGAGAGTCTATCGCTTAATCTAGAGCACGGTAGTCTGTTGGTGATGAAAGGTGCCACGCAGCAAAACTGGCTACATAGCCTGCCTAAAACCAAGAAAGATTGTGAGCCGCGGGTGAGCCTCACGTTTAGGCAAATGCGCTAATCAACTGTTGATACAGGCTGATAGCTTATCTGTCGCGAGTGAAAGAAAGGTAGGAGGTGGCAGCTCTAAATCGGTCGCGAACTAAAACTGCCCTCTGCTTGTGCCGTTGTTGGCATGCCCTAAGCGGCGCGGCTTTGCTCCGTCACTTTTGACTCTGTTGCGGGGAAGCGGTGCCATTGCCGTGGATGGACGAAGAGGCGCTGTCCACGGCGCATCTCAAGCTGCTCAAAATCAGCATGACGCACCGTTGCAAGCCATGGCTTAGCCAGCCAGTCGGCTTCCAGCTCAACACGCACTTCAGCACCTACCGGTGAAATGGCAGTCACTGTCACCGGCAGATGACTCTCTGCACTAGGCTGCTGGGCAAGGCGCACTTCATGAGGACGTAGCAATAGCTCTTCGTTACCGTCAGGCAAGTCAACATTGAGATGGGCGTCACCGCAGGTGAGCACACCTTGGTGTACCTTGCCTTCCAAGTGGTTAACGTCGCCAAGGAATTCAAATACAAAACGATTTTTGGGCGAACGATAGAGCGTTTCAGGCGTATCAATTTGCTCGATACGTCCGTTGCTCATCACCACCACACGGTCAGAAAGTTCCAGCGCTTCTTCTTGATCGTGGGTAACAAACACGCTGGTAAAGTTAAGCTCTTCATGCAGGCGGCGTAACCAGCGTCGTAGATCCTGGCGCACCTTGGCATCCAGCGCGCCAAATGGCTCATCCAAAAGCAATACGTCAGGCTCAACGGCCAAGGCGCGGGCGAGAGAAACACGTTGCTGCTGGCCGCCAGAGAGCTGGGCAGGCAAACGGTTAGCTAAATGCTGCAGCTGAACCATTTCCAACAGCCTAAAGACGCGGGCGCGAATCTCGCCGTTGGATGGGCGGCGCTTTTTGGGCATCACGGTTAGCCCAAAGGCTACATTGTCGTACACGCTCATATGGCGGAAGAGAGCGTAGTGCTGGAAAACAAATCCAATGCGGCGATCGCGAATGTGAACGTTGGTTACATCGCGGTCGCCGAACAGTATTTTACCGGGTTGAGGAGAGCGATCAGCGCTCTCCAAGCCGGCAATAATACGCAGCAGTGTGGTTTTTCCTGAGCCAGACGGGCCAAGCAGACCGACTAGTTCGCCTTCATGAATGTCCAGGTTGATCGGCTCAAGCGCTTGAGTGTTGGCAAAGTGCTTGGCGATGTTCTGTAGGCGAATACTCATAAAAATGCCTCCTGGCGCGCTGCGCGCCATTCCAGGCCTGCCTTGGCCGCAAGGGTTAACAGGGCAATAAGGGCCAGCAGCGCGGCGCTAGAAAACGCGCCCACCGCGTTGTAATCCTGATAAAGCTGCTCTAGATGCAGCGGTAAGGTGTTGGTCTTGCCGCGAATAGCTCCGGCGACCACCGAAACGGCACCAAATTCCCCCACGGCACGCGCGTTAGTGAGGATGATCCCGTAGAGCAGTGCCCAGCGAATGTTGGGTAACGTGACACGCCGAAAGGTGGTCCAGCCGCCAGCGCCGAGGGTCACGGCGGCTTCTTCTTCTCGGGAACCTTGGGCCTGCATGAGCGGAATAAGTTCACGTGCCACAAACGGGCAGGTCACGAAAATAGTTACCATCAAAATGCCGGGCCAAGCGAACATCAGTTGAATATCGTGGGTGTCTAGCCAACTGCCAATCCAGCCATTACGGCCATATAGCAACAGATAGATAAGCCCAGCCACAACGGGGGAAACGGCAAATGGAATATCGATCAGCGTTTGTAAAATACGCCGGCCTGGGAAACTGAAGCGGGTAACCAGCCACGCCAAGGCGACACCGAATACTAGGCAAATCGGTATGGTTAATAACGCAATGACGAGCGTCAGGCCAATCGCGTGCAGGGTGAACGTATCGCTAACGTTGGCCCAAAAGACCATCACGCCTTGGGAAAACGCCTGGGCAAAAATTGCCACCAAAGGTAGCAGCAAAAATAGCGCTGACAGCAACAGAGCGGCACCAATGAGTAAACGCCGCACAGCGGGTGCATCACCTATCCGGCGCATTAGCCTGTTCCTCCATGCAAGCGGCGCACAAAGCGGCCTTGCCAAATATTGATCGCCAGCAGTAGGGTCAGTGACACAAAGAGCACGACGGAGGCAATTGCGGAGGCACCCGCGTAGTCATACTCCTGCAGTTTGACGAAAATCATCAGCGCAGTGATTTCGGTTTCGTACGGCATATTACCCGCGATAAAAATAATCGCCCCGAATTCACCTAACGAGCGCACAAAGGCTAGCCCGGTGCCAGTAACGAGAGCTGGCCATAGATGCGGCATGATCACACGCCAGAACGCCACGCCATCGGTTGCGCCAAGAGACATCGCTGCTTCATCAACTTCTGCGGGTAAATCCTCTAGCACCGGCTGTACGGTGCGCACCACGAACGGAATGCTGGTAAACGCCATGGCCAGTGCAATGCCTACCCAGGTGTAAGCTACCTGGAACCCTAGCGGCTCTAATAAGCTGCCCATCCAGCCGTTACTCGCATACAGCGTAGCGAGGGTAATACCGGCTACCGCTGTGGGAAGCGCAAAGGGCAGGTCCATTAAGGCATCTAGCAGGCGCTTGCCGGGAAATTCATAGCGAACCAGTACCCAGGCAAGTAGTAAGCCAAATACTGCATTAACCAGCGCCGCGACAGCCGCCGCTCCTATGGTGACCATGTAACTGGCTACCACACGGCCTTCGGTAATAATGGCCCAGTATTCGGTAAGGCTAAGCCCTGCCAACTGGCCAAACAGCCCGGTGATCGGGAGAAGGAGAACCAGCGAAATGAAGAGAACGCTGATCCCCATAGATAGGCCAAAGCCCGGCAGCACGCGTGCGCTGCCGGACCGCCATAATGCTAGCTGGCTCATGGGGTTCCGTTAACGACGTTGCAGTTGATCAAGTAGGGCGCCGCCTTCAAAGTGGTTTTCCATTGCTTCTTCCCAGCTACCAAACACATCTTCAACTTCAAGAAGTTCGGTATCGGGGAATTGATCGGCAAATTCGGCCACAACCGTTTCGTCGTGAACGCGATAGTTAAAGCCTGCCAGCAAGCGCTGGGTGTCTTCACGGTAGAGATACTCAAGATAACTCTGGGCAAGGTCGCTGTTGCCATTGCGCTCAGCATTTTCACCCACCACCGCAACGGGGAACTCTGCCAGAATGCTGACCGGCGGCACGATGACCTCGTAGTCGTCGCTGCCGTATTCGCCACGGATGTTGTTTACTTCTGATTCAAAGCTGATCAATACGTCGCCAATGCCGCGTTCGATAAAGCTCGTGGTGGCACCTCGGCCGCCGGTATCAAACACCGCAACATTGCGCAGGAAGGTGCGCATGAAGTCTTGAATCTTTTCTTCATCACCGTCGAATTCATTTTCCGCAAAGCCCCAAGCCGCTAGATAGGTATAGCGGCCGTTGCCGGATGTTTTAGGATTGGGAAAAACGATTTGTACGCCTTCCTTCGCGAGATCATCCCAGCTTTCGATGCCTTTCGGGTTGTCTTTACGCACCAAAAACGCCGTAGTGGAGTAGTAAGGGGAGGCGTTATTGTCGAATGCGTCTTGCCAGTCTTCGGCCACTAGGCCTGCATCTGCAAGTACTTGAACATCAGTCACCTGGTTAAAGGTAACGACATCCGCACGCAAGCCTTGCATGATCGCGCGCGCTTGTGCTGATGAGCCGCCGTGAGACTGACTAATAGCAATCTCTTCACCGTGCTCTTCTTGCCACCATGCTTGGAATTCCGGGTTGATAGCCGAAAACAGTTCACGGGCAATATCGTAAGAAGAGTTCAGTAACTCGCGCTCTTGCGCCATCGCCGTGTTTGAAACAGCGGTGACAGCCACAGTCGCGCCAACAGCGGTGGCTATCAGGCTACGGCGCAGGCCAGTGCGGAAAAAAGTAGATCGCGTCATTACAGGCTCCTTGTATATGGGGGCGATTTAATCGCAATGAGGATAAGGTTAAACCTGTGATTGTGGAATTACAATTATGTTTTATATTCTATTTGGAAATATGTATTTAAAGATATGCATTCATTGTCGGCTGAGCTTTAACGGCAGGGAGATGGGGCTTCTTAGGTGGCTCTGGTAAGATAGGGGCCTTCCTTTCCCCTGTTAACCTAGGAATGCACTATGAGCGCTGAGCAGGACTTCCTGATTGCCCCTTCGATTCTTTCCGCTAATTTCGCGCGTCTTGGTGAAGAGGTCGACAATGTGTTGGCCGCTGGAGCCGATATTGTCCATTTCGATGTCATGGATAATCACTATGTGCCGAACCTGACGATTGGGCCGATGGTCTGCAAAGCTCTGCGCCAGCACGGCGTGACGGCGCCCATAGACGTCCACTTAATGGTTAAGCCTGTAGATCGTATGATTGGCGATTTTAGTGAGGCTGGGGCGAGTTACATTACGTTTCACCCGGAAGCTTCTGAGCATGTTGATCGCTCGTTACAGCTAATACGCGATAGTGGCTGTAAAGCAGGACTGGTATTTAATCCGGCAACACCGCTTTCGTATCTCGATTATGTCATGGACAAAGTTGATATGGTGCTGTTGATGAGCGTTAACCCGGGTTTTGGCGGTCAGTCATTCATTCCCGGTACGCTGGATAAATTGCGTGAGGCGCGGGCACGTATCGATGCCTCAGGTCGCCCGATCCGCTTAGAAATCGACGGTGGGGTTAAGGTAGATAACATAGCTGATATCGCCGCTGCGGGTGCCGACACCTTCGTCGCTGGTTCAGCTATTTTTAACGCTCACCAGTCAAGCGACCCGCACGGTTACGATAGCGTTATCCAGCAAATGCGCGCCGAGTTGGCAAAGAATAACGGCTAAGCAAACAGCTTAGTGCAATTTCATACGGGGCTTTAAGTAGCGGTTTAACTTATCAACCAGCCATGCGAGCCCCGTTTTGGGTGCGCCATGAATAGAAAGTTGGTGCATTCGATAAAGTGAAGCGTAGGCTTGGCGCGCTAACCAACCCTCTAAAAACAGCCCACGAGACGCGGAACTGCGCATCAACTTTCCTACCGCATCGTAGCGGGCGAGCGACACCAGCGAACCATGGTCACGATAAGTAAAGCTTTGCAGTGGTTTGCTATCCAGGCAGTGCATCAGGTTTTTGGCGAGTAACGTTGCCTGTTGATGAGCAGCCTGTGCCCGGGGTGGCACGGAGCTGCCTTCGCCCTGAGGGCAGTCGGCGCAGTCGCCCATGGCAAAAATATAAGGGTCATCGACGCTCTGCAGCGTTTGGTGGACGTTAATCTGATTTTTCTTATTAGTGGTCAGGTCTAATTCAGCCAAAAATGGCGGTGCTTTGATGCCCGCTGCCCACACGTTCAGATCCGTTTCGATAACCTCGCCATCGCCGGTTACCAATTGATACTGCTGAGCTTCTTGAATAGCGGTACCGACGTGAACGGTGACCCCCATATTTTCCAGCTCTTGCTGCACTGTTTCACTAATACGCTCTGACAAACCGGGCAGCAGGCGGGGGGCAGCTTCGATGAGGTGTACGCTAATCGTTTGGTGGTCAACAGCGGTTACGCCGTAGGCGTTAAGCAAGCGCGAAGCATCTAGAAGCTCGGCAGAAAGCTCTACGCCCGTTGCGCCGCCGCCTACAATGCCAATGGTCAGTTCAGCGTTTTGGCGCAGCGTTGGATCGGTATAACGCAAAAAGGTATTGATCATATCGCGCTGAAACGCTTTGGCCTGCTGAGGCGAATCAATAAAGTGGCAGTGTTCCGCAACGCCCGTCGTGCCAAAATCATTTGAAATACTGCCGAGCGCTATTACTAAATAATCGTAGGTTAGTTTTCGAGAGGGAAGGATTTCAACGCCGTCTTCATCTTTGATGGGTGCTAGGTGAATGACTTTTTGTTCGCGGTCAAGGCCATTTAAAGAGCCGCGCTGGTAGCGGTAATGGTGTGTGGAAGAGTGGCCACGGTAATCCACTTCATCCATGCTGGAGTTCAATACTCCGGTAGCGAGTTCGTGTAAAAGTGGTTTCCATACATGGGTGGCATTGCGGTCTAGCAGGACAATCTCGGCGCGCTTTTTTTTGCCCAGCGTGCGTCCTAAGCGTGTTGCTAGAGCAAGTCCGCCAGCGCCGCCGCCGACGATCACAATTCGGGGGATGGTCATTACTTTCTCCTCGGATAAGATGATCACAGCATAGAGCTTTCGGGCGTGGTTGGCGACGTGCTAAGTCGGTAGGATAAAAGAATTAACGGCGATTACGTTTACTAACGGCCATTTTTTGAAAAATATTTTTACCTAGCCTAGGGAGAGAGAGCGTGCATGCCATTTTGCAGGGTAAACGGTTAATTGCATTTGATTTAGATGGCACTTTAATTGATTCGGTCCCGGATCTAGCGATAGCGGTTCAGCGCGCGCTCAGCGATGTTGGGCTGCCTGTGCCCAGTGAAGAGCATGTGCGTAACTGGGTGGGTAATGGTGCGCAGGTACTTGTCGAAAGAGCACTAACCTGGGCGTTATCAGAGGCGCCGGGGCAGGTATTACAAACCACCGCCTATGACGCTTTTATGCGCCATTACGGTGCTGCCCCCAATGCGCTAACCAGGCTCTACCCAGGCGTGCGAACAGCACTGCACGATTTGCACAAGGCGGGCTATCCGCTGGTGTTGATTACCAACAAGCCTGAGCGCTTTATTGCGCCAATTTTGAGCCATTTTGAGCTATTGGCGCTATTTGCGCACTGTGTTGGCGGTGACACGCTTGCCGAGAAAAAACCCAGCCCGTTGCCGCTACTCCATGTAGCCCAACAGCTGGATATCCCACCTTCGGCAAGTGTCATGGTAGGCGATTCACGCCACGATATCGCCGCGGGCAAAGCTGCTGGCTTTACTACCGTGGCGTTACCTTACGGCTATAACCACGGCGAGCCGATTGAGCATAGCCAGCCTGACGTGATCATTAGCTCATTGCTGGCGCTGACGGAGTAAAACAGTCGGTGATGGGGCTGTTTTTTCTAGGGCTGCTTTTCTGCCCGTGCGCCGCCTAGGTATTCATGCAGTAATTCAGCGTTATGGCGCAACATAGCAGGGTAGTTATAAGCGGGGCCGTCAGTATCACTCAAGGTATCTACGTATAAAGGCCCTGCCAGCGAAAGCTCCGTTGCTCGGGCATGTGCATCCATGTGGATATAGGGAGAGGTGCTTTCATAGAACAGTGCAGGCGGGCGTTTTTGTGAAAGCTGCATGCTCATTGCTTCCATCGCCTGTGCACTGCCAATTGTCTCACTGCCAATCCCCCAAATGGCGGCGTACTCAAAACCGTAGGCACGGGCAAAGTAAGCCATGGAGGCTTCGCTGGTAGTGAGCATGCGATTCGTTTGCGGAATGCCTTCCAAGCGCTCCCTAAGTTGATGATCTAACAGCGCCAGTGCTTCACGAGTTTCAGCGGCGCGCGTGGCAAACGCCTCAGCCTGCTCGGGATAGCGTTCGATAAGCGTTTCTTCTATCACATCAACATAAGCGGCTGCCCCTTTTGGGTCCATCCACATATGCGGATCAGCGCTGTCTCTATATTGGCCTACCGGAATCGCTAGCAGCTCATAGTCGGCACTTTCTGCAAGTGCTGTCAGCGTTAGTGAATCGTCTGCCATGGCTTCAATATGCCGTATCCATGGCTCTAGCCCATACCCGTTGTAGAAAACAATGTCAGCTTCCTCGACAGCCAGGGCATTTGGCGGTTGAAGCTCCCAGCGGTGAACATCTTCACCTGTGGGCACAATGGTTGTAATGCCGATGCTGTCGCCTGCGACACGCTTCACTAAATCTTTAATGACTGAAAACGAAGCGATGACGTTAAACGAGGTGTCTCCCAGCGCGTGAGGGCTGCTGACAGTCGTCATCAATACGAGCGTTATTATCCAGGGTGCTCGATTGTCCATGTCACGCTCCTAACGCATTAAAAAGTCGGCAGATGATAAAGACAGTCATGGCCTGTTGCCAGTTTCGTCATGCTGCCAAGTTGTTTAAACCTAGCAGGAAGGGCTAACCAGTCGCTTTAAGGATTTTTGATTACCTTGAAAAGCTCTTCATAATTTACTGATAAACTCAGTGTTTGTTCCTCACTGAAAATTACCAGAGTATTAGAAGTGCGAATGTTTTAGCCGACCCTTGGCCCTGCAAGTGGTGCTTGGGTTGGGGTATCATCCCTACCAAGGGGTTTGATTAATGTGATGGAGTAGCTGCGGCGATGGCGCAAGTGCAGGTAGTGCAACGTGTATTGATGATTGATAACTACGACAGCTTCACATTCAATATCGTCCAGTACCTGGGTGAGCTGGGTGCCGAGGTCATGACCTATCGCAACGATGAGCTTACCCTTGAACAGATTGACGCCTTAGCGCCTACTCATCTAGTCATTTCACCGGGGCCGTGTACCCCTAATGAGGCGGGCATATCGTTGGCGGCGATTGACCACTTTGCGGGTAAACTGCCTATTTTGGGGGTTTGTCTTGGGCATCAGGCGATTGGACAAGTCTACGGTGGTAAAGTGGTGCGAGCGCCCCAGGTGATGCATGGTAAAACATCTGCCGTTGTACATAGTGGGCGGGGTGTTTTTAGCGGGCTTGAAAACCCGTT
>NZ_JABUZF010000154.1:9216-11792 GCF_014897885.1 Halomonas sp. 3D7M
TTGAAATCACTGCCTGGACCGCAGACGATGACGTTACGCCAGGGCTGATAATGGGCTTTCGTCATCGCAGCCTGGATGTTGAAGGGGTACAGTTTCACCCTGAGTCAATACTCACGCGCCAAGGCCATGCGTTATTGGCTAACTTTTTAAAACGCGGCTGATTGCCAAATTTATACGCTTTAGGGGCTTTTCTGTTCATGCAAATGCGAGATGCAATTAACGCGGTGATGCGCCGCGAAGACCTCTCTTTCAATGCGATGCACGCGCTAATGCGCCAGATCATGACCGGCGAAGCCTCCGATGCGCAAATTGGTGGCCTGCTAGTGGGGCTTGCCATGAAAGGCGAGAGCGCCGAGGAAATTAGCGCGGCGGCACAGGTGATGCGCGAACTCATGAAGCGCGTTGAACTGCACACCGATAACGTAGTGGATATTGTCGGCACCGGCGGTGATGGTGCGAACCTGTTTAATGTTTCTACGGCGGCTAGCTTTGTGGCGGCTGCTGGGGGCGCTCATGTCGCTAAGCATGGTAACCGCAGCGTCTCTTCTTCGTCGGGCAGTGCAGACCTTTTTGATATCGCCGGCATTTACCTTGATCTTAAGCCTGAACAGGTAGCGCGCTGTATCGAACAGGTTGGCGTGGGCTTTATGTTTGCCCCCAATCATCACCCGGCTATGCGCTACGCTATCGGGCCGCGCCGGGAGATGGGCGTGCGCACGCTGTTTAACATCCTTGGCCCGTTGACTAACCCTGCAAGTGCGCTTAACCAGGTGCTGGGGGTTTACTCGCCGGAGTTAGTGCCGTTGATGGCTGAAGTGCTGCGCAAGCTTGGCAGTCGCCACGTGTTAGTGGTGTGCTCTGAAGATGGCTTGGATGAAATTTCCTTGGCGGCACCGACGCGCGTGGCTGAACTAAAAGATGACGAAATTACTGAGTACACCATCACTCCAGAAGAGTTGGGTATTGAGCGACAAAGCTTAGCTACGCTTAAAGCAGCCAGCGCTGAAGACAGCTTACGACTGGTAAAAGCCGCATTGAGTGGCGAGGGTGCGGCGGCAGATATAGTGGCCCTTAATGCGGGTGCCGCACTTTACTGCTCTGGTGTGGCCGACAGCTTAAAAGAAGGGGTGATGGTGGCCCAGGATGCGCAGGCCTCAAAGTTACCGCTAGAGAAGCTTCGAGAGCTTTCACACTTCACTAGCGTCTTTAAAAGGTAAAAAATCTAATGACTGACCAGGCAACGCCAACAATTTTAACGCGTATTTTGGCTCGTAAAGACGAAGAAGTAGCCGAGCGCCGACAAGCGGTTTCTGAAGCAGAACTGCTGGCGTTGGCTGACAAGCAAAGCGCCCCCCGTGGCTTTATTGCTGCACTGAATGCGCGTATTGCCGCTGGTGACGCAGCGGTTATCGCTGAGGTGAAAAAAGCTTCGCCTTCCAAAGGCGTGATACGTGAGGATTTTCATCCTGACGATATCGCTAAGCGTTATGCTGAGGGCGGCGCAGCCTGCTTGTCAGTATTAACGGATGCCGATTTCTTCCAGGGGCATGAAGACTTTCTGATCGCTGCCCGCGATGCCTGTGACCTTCCCGTTATTCGTAAAGATTTTATTACCCATCGCTATCAGGTAACCGAAGCGCGTGCCATCGGTGCAGACTGCATCCTGCTGATTGTTGCTGCCCTAGACGACACCCAGCTGCGCGATCTGCATCAGCAAGCCAATGCGTTAGGCATGGATGTACTGGTAGAAGTGCATGACGCCGTTGAGTTAGAGCGTGCCCTAGCGCTGGATCTAAAGCTGGTGGGCATCAACAACCGTAATTTGCATACCTTCGAGACCAGTCTGAACACCACATTAGACCTCCTGCCGCGCATTCCTGAAGGCGTCACGGTCATCACTGAATCCGGAATCCATACCCGCGATGACGTGGAGCTAATGCGCGACCATGAGGTGAACGGTTTCTTGGTTGGTGAAGCCTTTATGCGTGAAGAGGACCCTGGCCAAGCCCTCAAGCAGCTGTTTTTTTAATCAATGGTGTTAAACGCTTATTAACTTTCCCGCTTGAGGCATGTAAGTAGTGCCTGAAGCGGGTGGTGCAACGTTTGTGCTGAGTAGCGTTTCACCTGGCTACGGCAGGAGTAGCCGGTGGCGAGCAGCTTGCCCNNNNTAGCCGGTGGCGAGCAGCTTGCCCGTGTTTTCGTCGGCTTCCACCTGGGGCTGCCAGGATTGGGCATAAATGGTTTTGGAGGTTGCGACATTACGCGTTTCATGCCCGTAAGTGCCCGACATGCCGCAACACCCTGTGATGGCTAACTCCAGCTCTAAACCAAATGCCGCAAACACCTGCTGCCAAGCCTTTGGGCTGCCTGGGGCGTTGGTCTTTTCGGTGCAGTGAGACAGCAGCTTAAAGCCAGGGTCGGTTAGGTTCAGTGGGCGAGGCGCTAGCGTGTTCATACGGGTAGCCAGCCACTCTTGCAGCATGAACACCTCGGGGACCTGCTCGGCACCTAAGGCTTTCACGTACTCTTGGCGGTAGGTCAGCGTCATCGCCGGGTCGATCCCCACCATGGGTACG
>NZ_JABUZF010000153.1:0-4613 GCF_014897885.1 Halomonas sp. 3D7M
CCTGCAGATGACCCAAGAGCGCTGGCCGGATATTCGTTTCCAGCCCACTCGCGAGCACTGATCGTATGTTGACTGCCTTGCTATGTTGATTGATGCCCACTGCCACCTGGATTTCGAGGCATTTGACGATGATCGCGATGCGGTCATCGAAAATGCCAAGGCGGTGGGCGTCGAACACTTTGTTGTGCCATCAACGACGCGCTCCCTATGGCCAAATGTGTTGACGCTTGGCGCGTGTAAGGAGGTAAGTAGCTGTGTTGGTCTTCACCCTTACTTCATTGATCAACACGTTAACCACGATTTAGTCGCCTTGGAGCAGCTTTTAGCTGAGCAGAAAGTCGAAACCGAAAAACGCGTTGTGGCAATAGGTGAGTGTGGTATCGATGGCCGCTTTACGGAGTCATTAGATAAACAGTGGGCCTATTTCGATGCGCAGCTCGGTCTAGCAAAGCAGTTCGCTTTACCTGTTGTGGTGCACTGCGTAAAAGCCAATGATCAGGTAGGCAAACGCCTACGCCAGCTGGCGCTTCCCCGCGGTGGGCTTATCCATGCGTTCTCAGGTTCTTATGAGCAGGCCGCTAAGTTTCTCGATCTAGGCTATACCCTGGGATTGGGAGGGGCGATTACCTACGAGCGCGCGCAACGACTTCGTAGCGTGGTGTCACGCTTACCTGACGATGGCTTTGTGTTAGAAACTGACAGCCCCGATATGCCGCTTAGCGGCTATCAGGGGCAACGTAATGAGCCATGCAGGGTGGCAAAGGTAGCTGACGTGGTGGCAGCACTCCGGCATCAGCCATTTGAAACAATAGCGGCACTGAGCAGTGCAAATGCTATTCGCTTATTTCAGCTGCCATATTTCAATTCCTACTAGGCGGTTAGGCTGCTGGCCAGCTGTTCAGGATCCAGGCGCTCAACGGTATAGGGCAGGTCGCAGAGCGTGACCGGATGCCCTTGCCAATAAAGGGGGGAGAGCGCTTCAATCGCTTTAGTATTCGCAACGGCGAGCATCTCAATTTGCTGCTTGTCGCTAAATGCACTGCTAACGATTTCACCTACGGTTTTATCCTGCTCATCCACTAACGTGTCACCGATCTGGGGTAAGCTGTTAACACTGGCGGTAACGCGCACTAAGCGTTTTTTCACTTGGCCTCGGAAATGCGCCCGTGCGACGACTTCTTGTCCTGTATAGCAACCTTTCTTAAAGCTAATTCCCCCAAGTGCTTCCCAGTTCAGCATTTGTGGGAGGAAGTGATCTTGCTGTGGGGCTGTTAACCACGCCAAACCACTGCGGATATCTGCTAATTGCCACGTGTTAAGCGCATCTTCATCATCATTTATTGCAATGGCGTTCTGTTCAGCAGAATTTTCTATACTGATTAACCAACGCCCGCCACCTGGCTGGCATAGGGCTGTTGCTTGGGCATTGCTGTGATGGGTATAAGGTTGATCAGGAAGCGCTAAACCAAACGCTTGAGCAACCTCGTTGGCACTTTCGCTGGCGCCTACGATAAGCATCGATGACTGAGCCTGCAATTCGACGCGATAAAAAGCGGCAAATTTGGCTAAATGACTGGCGAGCATATCGATCAATGAGGTGCTCAACAGTAGCCTATAATGGTCGTTGCTGATTTTTAGTAATTGAGCATTGGCCAGCATTCTTCCCTTTGGTGTGCAAAAGCAGGTAAGAGGCGCAAAAAAACCATTGGCTAAACTAACTTGTGCGCTTGTTTGCCCTTGCAGGAATTTCTCAGCATCTGCACCTTTGACATCTAAGGCGGCGAGGTGAGGCAAACGGACGCAGCCATTTATCTTGAGTAACGAAGAGACAGTCGCCATATAGACTCCATAAGGGAAGATAGGGTAAACGTAACGTAATCGCATTTGTATCAAAGGTGCGGGCACTGCGGGTAGATTGCAAGGGCTCTGGCGCGTGCTAGACTTCTTGGGCTGTATCAGTTTTGCATAGTTTTCAATAGCGTACTCACTTCAATTCAGCGTAGAAAAGGGCAAGGAATGGCATATCAATCATTAACGTTCCAAGGTGTCACAACAGTCGATCAGGTGAATAAGATTACCACGGCGCTGATGATGCTGGATGGCGTCGATAGTGCTGAGGTAGGGCGCCACGGAGCAGAAGTAGAAGGGCGAGCTAAGCGTGAAGCGCTTATAAAAGCGGTCGAGAAGTTAAACCTCGGTATAAAGGTTTCCTGATGCATAAGCCAATCACGATTATTAGTGAGCGTAACCATACATTTCGTCAGCGTATTGAAGTCGATGGTTTGGAAGACCTCTATGGTGACGTACCGCCGGTAGTCGGAGGAGACGGTAGTGCACCAGACCCGCATGATTACTTTGATATTGCCCTAGGTACCTGCAAAGCGATTACCGTGCAAATGTATGCCAGGCGCAAAGAGTGGCCGCTGGAAGGCATCACCGTTAAAGTGCAGCGCGATGATAGTGAGGAAAGAAAAGGTGTCTATAAGTTAGCCGTGACGATGGCTTTCCACGGTATTGATGATCCTGAACAGCGGGCAAAGCTAGAAGACATTAGCCATCGCTGCCCGATACAGCGGTTGATGACCCAGGCGACGGTAGAAATTTCCACGTTTACCGAGTAGTACACTTCCTTTTTAAGGAGTAATGATGAGCAAGGAATTCCGGCTGCAGTCCAAATTTAAGCCTGCTGGTGATCAGCCCGCCGCGATACGCAGTCTGATTAGTGGGCTTGAGTCGGGGCTTGCCCATCAGACCTTGTTAGGGGTGACTGGCTCGGGTAAAACGTTCACGATGGCAAATGTTGTGCAGCAGCAGCAGCGCCCAACGATTGTAATGGCGCCCAATAAGACGCTCGCTGCCCAGCTATATGGTGAGTTCAAATCGTTTTTTCCGGATAACGCTGTCGAATATTTTGTCTCTTACTACGATTATTATCAGCCGGAAGCCTATGTCCCTTCTTCAGATACCTTTATTGAGAAAGATGCCTCGATAAATGACCATATCGAGCAAATGCGCTTATCTGCTACGAAAGCGCTGCTCGAGCGCCGCGATGCGCTTATCGTTGTCTCGGTATCGGCAATCTATGGTCTCGGTGATCCGGATCAGTATCTTAAGATGCGATTGCACTTCACCCGTGGTGAGCTAATTGATCAGCGTGCTTTTTTACGCCGCTTGGCCGAGTTGCAATATACCCGCAACGATATGGATTTTCGTCGAGGCACCTACCGGGTGCGGGGCGATGTGATCGATATTTTCCCCGCAGACTCTGACGAAGAAGCGGTGCGGGTGGAGTTGTTTGACAACGAAGTTGATTCTATTCGCCTATTTGATCCATTAACTGGCGAGGTGCGTACCCATGTGCCTCGCATGACCATCTATCCTAAATCTCACTATGTTACTCCGCGAGAAACTATTTTAGGTGCTATTGATGCGATCAAGGCAGAGCTTAAGGAGCGTCTTGAGTGGATGCGTAAGCACGAGCGTTTAGTTGAAGCGCAGCGCTTAGAACAACGAACCCTTTACGATATTGAAATGATGCTAGAGCTTGGCTACTGCAACGGCATTGAGAACTACTCGCGCTACCTTTCAGGCCGCGCACCTGGCGAGCCACCCCCGACGTTCTTCGACTATCTGCCGGATGACGCGTTACTGTTTATTGATGAGTCTCATGTGAGCGTACCCCAGGTTGGCGGTATGTATAAGGGCGACCGTTCTAGAAAAGAGACCCTGGTTGAGTATGGCTTTCGGCTACCCTCAGCGCTAGATAACCGCCCAATGAAATTTGAAGAGTGGGAATCTATTTCGCCACAGACCATCTTTGTGTCGGCAACGCCAGGCAAGTATGAAGCAGAACATGCCAGTCAAATTGTCGAACAGGTGGTGCGCCCAACGGGGTTGTTAGACCCAGAAATAGAAGTTCGCCCCGCCAGTACTCAGGTTGATGACCTGCTCTCAGAAATTGGCTTACGTACCGCCGTTGGTGAGCGTGTTCTGGTGACGACGTTGACTAAACGCATGGCGGAAGATTTGACCGAATACTTTGATGAGCACGGTATCCGCGTGCGCTATTTACATTCGGATATTGATACCGTTGAGCGGGTAGAAATTATTCGCGACCTGCGTCTTGGTAAGTTCGATGTTTTAGTGGGTATCAACTTACTTCGAGAAGGCTTAGATATTCCTGAAGTGTCGCTTGTTGCCATCTTGGATGCGGATAAAGAGGGCTTTTTACGTGCTGAGCGCTCACTGATTCAAACCATTGGCCGTGCAGCCCGTAACGCCCATGGTAAAGCTATTTTGTATGGTGACAAAATCACCGACTCAATGCGCAAAGCCATCGATGAAACCGGACGTCGCCGCGCCAAGCAGACCGCTCACAACGAAGAGCATGGCATCACGCCAACCACCGTGACGCGCTCCGTGGCGGATATTCTTGAAGCCGCCCAGGCACCAGGCAAGAAGAGCAGCCGTCGCCGTGGCAATGAGCGCAAAGTGGCAGAGAGTGCTGCTGAGTATGATGTGACCACGATGAGCAAACACGATCTGCTGGCGGCTATTAGCAAGCTAGAGGACGCCATGTTTGAAGCCGCGCAGAACCTGGAGTTTGAAGAGGC
>NZ_JABUZF010000170.1:0-198 GCF_014897885.1 Halomonas sp. 3D7M
GCGGGTTTTCATGCATTTTCCCTGTTGTTGTCTCAACCCTACTAGCCCTTACCCTCACCCCAATGATGGCTTCTAAGATTCTCAAGCCGGGCATGCATTATAGCCGGCTTAGCCAAGCCGTTCAGTGGCTGCTAACGGGCACCCAGCGTCGTTACCAGCGCGCATTAGAAATCGTACTCACATTAAAGTGGCTGGGGG
>NZ_JABUZF010000170.1:263-5961 GCF_014897885.1 Halomonas sp. 3D7M
GCTGGCAACCGAGCTGCCCAATGAATACACCCCGCAAGAAGATCGTGGCAATTTCATTATCCTTGTCAACGGCCCAGAAGGCGCAACGTTTGACTATATGATGGACTATATGGATGAGATAGAGGCTAGATTGACGCCTTTTGTGGACAATGGTGAGCTTGAACGAATTGTGGTTCGTGCACCACGTGGCTCTGGTAATATCGAAAATTTCAACAGCGGTTTTATTATCGTCAACATGGCTGACTGGGGAAGCCGTCGTAGCGCTTGGGAAATCATGGCCGAGATTCGCCAGCAGCTACGAACACTGCCGGGTGTTCAGGCCTTTCCAGTGATGAGACAAGGTTTTGGACAGCGCACTCAAAAGCCTGTGCAATTCGTACTCGGGGGCGGCACTTACGAGGATTTAGCGCGTTGGCGGGATAGGTTGATTACTCATGTTCGTGAAAACAACCCACGTATTACCGCTATCGAAAGTAATTATGATGAGACCCAGCCCCAGTTACGCGTGGATATCAATTATGAGCGCGCTGCCGCACTGGGCGTCACGGTTACAGAGATAGGTCGGACGCTGGAAGTGCTGCTCGGTGGGCGTAACGTCACGCGCTATGTAGATGACGGGGAAGAGTACGATGTCATCCTTGAAGGTGACCGCAGCGGTCAAAACAGTCCTGCTGCGCTAAACAATATTCAAGTCCGCTCAGTACGTTCAGGCGAGCTGATTCCGCTAGCCAGCCTGGTAACGCTCTCTGACTTCGCGGGTGCTAGCACGTTGAACCGCTTTGATCGCGTTCGCGCCATTACGATTGAAGCCAATCTAGCCGATGGTTATCCCCTTGGTGAAGCATTGGAATACTTACAACAAGCCGCCGACAATGTATTGCCTGAAGAGGTACAAACGAACCTTGCCGGGCCTTCTCGCGATTTTCAACAGGCCAGTGGCGCTACCATGTTCTTATTAGTGCTCGGTGCCGTGGTGGTTTACTTAGTACTTGCGGCCCAATTTGAAAGCTTAATTCACCCGTTTGTTATCATGCTGACCGTCCCGCTAGCCATGATTGGCGCCCTGCTTGCTCTGCTGCTTAGCGGACAATCACTCAATATCTATAGCCAAGTAGGCTTAGTACTGTTGATTGGCCTTGCCGCTAAAAATGGCATTCTGATTGTTGAGTTTGCCAACCAGCTACGCGATGAGGGCCAAGCGTTTCGCTCTGCCTTGATTGAAGCGTCGGTAACACGCCTGCGACCGATTCTAATGACTGCGGTCACTACGATGGCGGGTGCGATACCGCTGATACTATCAAGCGGCCCGGGTGCGGAATCACGGCTGGTTATTGGCACTGTCATTATGGCGGGTGTTGGCTCTGCGACCGTATTTACGCTGTTTGTCATTTACGCTGTTTGTCGTCCCGGTAGCCTACGATCTGCTTGCACGATACTCAGGCTCGCCTGGGGCCGTTAAACGCCAATTAGAAGAAGAGATAGCCAGCGCTCCTATCGCTCATCATACGCCGCTTAATACCCCCGAGCGCTAACATGAGCCATTGCGAAAGGTCATATAACGGCCTTCGCACTAAGCAAAAGGCGCCACACAGGCGCCTTTTGTTTTAGGTCATGAAGATGCTAACTGCCGTCTTATTCACAGTTACCAATACGCTCGCCTTCAATCACTGTATTCATGGTCAGCTCACCCATCGGCGATTGAGTGAATATATCCACGTTGCCTTCGATCTGCTCACCCATAAAACGCATTTCGCCATCGATAGTCGCTTCACCGCCATCGGCACGGCAAATCATGCTGTAGGAAAGGCCATCGGCATTCATATCCTGGCTGAGCAGCTCGCAACCCTCTTCTTCTTCAATGAAGCCAAACTCAGCGCTATCCAGCTCTTCTTGAGTGATGCACTGACGTTCGGTTTCCGTTTGATCGGGGATTTGCATGTCACCACTCATGCTGGTCACGCTGACAAACTCCCACTCGCCAGGCGTGACGTTAGGGGTTTCTGCCTGGGCGACCATCGGGAAGGCCAAAAAGGCCGCTACTGCCATGTGTCGTATCATCATCGCACTCATCTCTAGGTGGCTTTAAGGAATACGTTATTATCCTACCTGATTCATTACTTACATGTCCTACCGGACAAGGTCACTGCTACACTATTATCTTCAGAGTTACTCATTTTCAGGGCTTTTCGATAAAAGGGCGCTAGCGATCACATTAAGGGGAAATAGCCATGCAGGATGACGCGCTAGTAAATTATGATTTTTACTGCCCCTACTGCGATACACCACTCACGTTTCTTATCGACACCTCTCAAGGTAGCCACGATACCTGGGAGGATTGCCACCAGTGCTGTGCGCCGATTCAATTACACATCATTGTCTCGCTAATAACCGGTGAGCTAGAAGCAGTGCTCACCGGGCGAGACGACGATGTGCTTTAGCGCCCGTCGCTAAGCACTCTCGGCTTGTCGCAGTAGTGCTTTTCGTTTTGCTTCACCCCGACGCATGAAGAACCACGCCAATAGCGTCGTGAGCGATACCGCCAGAATAATCAGCGTAGCCAGCGCATTGATCTTAGGCGACACCCCCATCCGCACCGACGAAAACACCACCATTGGCAGCGTGTTGGCACCCGGGCCAGAGACAAAACTGGCAATAACCAAGTCATCTAGTGACAGCGTGAATGCCAGCAACCACCCCGCTGCTAAGGCAGGCGAAATAACAGGCAGCGTAATAAAGAAGAAGGTCTTCACCGGTGGCGAGCCTAAATCCATTGCAGCTTCTTCAATAGAGCGATCAATTTCACGCAAGCGGGCTGCTACAACCACCGCAACATACGCACTGCAAAACGTTGTGTGAGCAATCCAGATAGTCGCCATGCCACGATCAGCCGGCCAGCCAATCAGTTGAGCCATCTGCACGAATAGCAGTAATAGCGACAGCCCCGTAATAACTTCCGGCATTACCAGCGGCGCGGTAACCATACTCGACAGTGCGGTCTTGCCGCGAAAATGGCCATAGCGCGTCATAACGAAAGCAGCCACTGTACCCAAGCATACCGCCATGCTGGCGGCAAAAAAGGCAATTTTCAGACTTGTCCAAACCGCAGACAGGATCTGTTGATCACGAAATAGTTCGCCATACCATTGTGTCGAGAACCCTGCCCACACTGTCACCAGCCGTGAGGCATTGAAGGAATAGACCACCAATACCACCATGGGCAAATAAAGAAACAACAGACCCAACACCAACATCACGGAGGTAAAGCGTGGGCGTCTACGCAGTCTCATCATTATTCAAGCTCCCGTGACTGGTAGCGATGGAACCACACAATGGGAATTAACAGCAGCAATAGCATTACCATGGCTAACGCCGAAGCCACAGGCCAGTCGCGGTTTAAGAAGAACTCTTCCCACAACACTTTACCAATCATCAGCGTATCCGGCCCCCCGAGTAGCTCAGGGATCACGAACTCACCGACGGCGGGAATAAATACCAGCATAGAGCCCGCGATGATTCCACCCATAGAGAGCGGCAGCGTGACTTTGATAAAGGTATTAAGCTTGCGCGAACCCAAATCAGACGCCGCTTCTAGCAGCGAGTTATCCAACCGCGTTAGATGGGCATAAAGCGGTAGCACCATAAACGGCAGATAGGCATAAACAATGCCGATAATGACAGCAAACTGAGTGTTCATCATGCGTAGCGGTGAGTCGATCAGCCCCATTCCCAACAATATGTTATTGATTAACCCGCTATTACTTAAAATACCCATCCATGCATAGACGCGAATCAAAAACGACGTCCACGACGGCAGCATTACCAACAGCAGCAAAATAAGCTGCCAGCGCCCCGGAGCACGGGCCATCGCATACGCCATCGGATAGCCAATCAACAGGCATACTGCTGTCGCTACAAACGCGGTTTTTATCGAGCCCCAGTAGGCCGCCACATAGAGAGAATCTGACAACAAAAACAAATAGTTGCCAAGATTCAAAAAGATATTGAGCGTTTGATCAGCATACTCAACCAGCGGCCCATAGGGTGGAATAGCAATGGCTGCTTCCGAAAGGCTAATCTTTAGGACCAGCGCAAACGGTAACAAAAAGAATAGCGTAAGCCACAAAAGAGGAAGCGCGATTACTGCGCGACGACCTAATTGCAACCGCTTTACGAAGCCTGCAATGCGAGATGGCATCATGATAGGCGATCTCCTGTCAGCCACTGAGGCATTAGCGGTTCAGCACGATAGCGCTATGGTCTTCCCAATAGACATAAACACTATCCTCCCAGGTTGGGCGATCACCACGCCGCTCAGTATTGGCCATACTCACTTTGATCATTTGCCCAGAGGCAGTACGCACGTAGTAAAGCGAGTAGCCCCCCAAGTAAGCGATATCATCAACCTTGCCTGCTTCCCAGTTGTACTCTGCGGATGGCTGCTCACGGGTTAGCCAGATTTTTTCAGGGCGCAGCGCAGCCCACACGCGGCGATCTACCGCCTGGGTCGTGATGCCATGATCAATATAGATCGGTCGAGATAATGCGGGTGATGCAATGCGACAGTGGTCCGCAGCGTCTTCGACGATTTCACCTTCGAACAGATTCACTGTACCGACAAATTCCGCCACCATTCGGCTGGCCGGGCTTTCATAAATATCGACCGGTGAACCCACCTGCTCTATCCAGCCGTCGGCCATAATCGCAACGCGGTCCGCCATGGTCATGGCTTCTTCTTGATCATGAGTCACCATAATGCAGGTCACTCCTACCTGCTCAATGATCTCGACAACCTCAAGCTGCATTTCAGTGCGCAGTTTTTTATCCAACGCCCCCATCGGCTCATCCAGCAACAGCAGCTTGGGACGTTTGGCCAGTGAACGTGCAAGCGCTACCCGCTGGCGCTGTCCGCCGGAAAGCTGATGCGGTTTACGCTTAGCAAAACGTTCCATATGCACTAGTTTGAGCATTTGTGCGACACGCGCATCGACATCTGCCTTAGCTAGCTTGTCCTGCTTGAGCCCAAAAGCGATGTTTTGCGCTACCGTCATGTGGGGAAATAACGCGTAGGATTGAAACATCATATTGATTTGACGCTTGTGTGGCGGCATAGAGGTAATATCTTCGCCGCCTAGCAGAATCCGCCCTTCGCTGGGCGTTTCAAACCCCGCCAACATACGCAACAACGTCGACTTGCCTGATCCTGACCCACCTAGCAAGGCGAAAATTTCGCCGCGCTTTACCTGTAAATTAACATCATCGACCGCAAGCGCATCGTCGAAGCGCTTACTTAAGCGCTTTACCTCAAGCACACTATCTTCTGCAAACCTTGGCGTTTTTCCCTGAGCGCGCTGAGCGGCGGGAGGAGTTACCGCAGGAGAGGATGACGACTCGTTCGACAGGGGCGTAGTGACCATTCGCCACTCCCATCAAAAGGCCCGGAAACCGGGCGTTAAAAAAGTAACAGCGAGCCCAGCATTGGCTTGGCTCGCTGTTAGGCGATGACTAAATTAACGACCTGATTTGACGCGATTCCAGATACGCGTACGTGCGCGCAGAACGTCTTGAGGTTTTTCAGCCTGCAAATAGAGGTTTTCCATCACCTCGGCTTCAGGGTAAATAGCCGGGTCATTGATAATTTCATCGGAGAGATATTCATTAGCCGCCGCATTAGGGTTGGCATAACGCACGTACTCGGTAA
>NZ_JABUZF010000170.1:6008-15043 GCF_014897885.1 Halomonas sp. 3D7M
AATAAAGTTAATGAAGGCGTGGGCATTTTCAGAATTCGGCGCATCCGCGGGCACTGCCATCATATCAAACCACAGTGCAGCCCCCTCTTTGGGAATGCTGTAGCCAATAGTGAAGTCACGGCCGGCTTCTTCGGCACGATCAGCCGCCTGGAAAACATCGCCGGAATAGCCTGCGGCCACACAAACATCACCATTCGCCAAGTCGGAAACGTAACGAGACGAGTGGAAGTAGGTCATATCGTCACGAACACTGGCAATGAGTTCACCAGCGGCTTCCAGGTCTTCGATATTTTCACTGCGCGGATCAAACCCTAGATAGGCCATGGCGGGAGACAGCATTTCATCAGCAGAATCCAGCATCGACAGCCCACAACCGGCCTCGCTCAACGCGCCGGTAATTTCAGGATCAAAGAGCAGCGCCCAGCTATTCAGTGGCGCGTCATCGCCTAAAATGTCTGTCACACGGTCAACATTATAACCAATGCCGTTGGTACCCCACATATAGGGCACCGAGTATTCGCTACCCGAATCGATCTCTTCCAGGCTGGCCATCAATTCAGGATTGAGGTTATCTAAATTAGGCAATAGCTCATGATTGAGGGGCTGGAAAACACCGGCCTTTACCTGGCGGGTAAAATAATAAGTAGAAGGAACCACAACATCGTAGCCAGAACGGCCAGACAAAAGCGCAGCGTCTAATATTTCATTGCTGTCATAAACATCATAGGTCACTTCAATACCGGTGCGCTCGGTAAACTTTTCTAGCGTTTCAGGGGCGATATAGTCGGACCAGTTGTAAACTCGCACTTCATTCGCTTGTGCATTAGCAGCCGCTACGGCAAAAGATAGGGCCGTAACGGCCACTGAAAGTTTGTGAATATTGCCCATCTCACTACTCCTTATATCGCTAAGAATATTTCGTTAACTGCCAAGTCATTCAAACGTCAAGCTTACGCTAAAACATTAAAAACAGCTGTGGCTACTATGCCAGATAAGCGAATTTTGCGGTGCAGCGACACCTATCGCAAGCCCATGGGGAAAATTCTTGTATTCTGCTCCATGCGACCCCACTTGTAGGGTAGCCAACTCAGAAAAACACACATTGATAGCCTAATACTATTGCTTAGATGCATTTTTACAATTTTAGCTATTGGTCGTAGTTGGTTACCATGAGCAATAACTTTTTCCACTGCCACTCACTTATTTTGGAGACGTTCTGAATGTCCCTGATCAACACTGAAGTAAAACCGTTTAAAGCGACTGCCTACCTGAACGGCGAATTTATCGACGTCACTGAAGCAGACTTGCAAGGTAAGTGGTCTATTTTCTTCTTTTACCCTGCTGATTTCACCTTTGTCTGCCCGACTGAGCTGGGTGACTTGGCTGACAACTACGCTGAATTTAAAAAGCTAGGTGTTGAAATCTACAGCGTGTCTACTGACACCCACTTTACTCACAAAGCTTGGCACGACAGCTCTGAAACCATCGGCAAGCTGCAGTACCCGATGATTGCTGATCCGACCTTACAGATCTCTCGCAACTTCGAGGTATTGATTGAAGAAGCTGGTCTTGCAGAGCGTGGTACCTTCGTTGTTGACCCCGACGGCAAAATTCAGATCGTCGAAATCAACGCTGGCAACATCGGCCGTAACGCTGAAGAGCTACTGCGCAAAGTGAAGGCTGCCCAGTACGTTCGCGAGAACCCAAACGAAGTATGCCCGGCTAAATGGAAAGAAGGCGAAGAGACGCTTGCTCCGTCTCTGGACCTCGTAGGCAAAATCTAAACGGCCTACCGCTGCCGTTCAGGATTGCCCCTTAAGGCAGAACGACACCCGGGCATACCCCGGGTGTCCTGTTTTTGAGTACCCGTTTTTGAGTACCCGTGTTAACGCAAACATCGTTTTCCCTATCGCTCTTACTCATGCTGCGATCTTTCAACAGCAGCGAGCGTGTTAGGTTGAGAACTCATTACTGCTGACTGCGAGGAAGCCACTGTCATGCTGGACGCCAATTTAAAAAATCAGTTGAAAGCTTATTTAGAAAAAGTGACTCAACCGTTCGAGATCGTTGCGTCCCTCGATGACGGTGCCAAGTCACGCGAATTGCTAGGTTTGCTCGAAGACATCAGCAGCCTATGCGACAAGATTACACTGCAAACTGACGGTCAAGATAATCGCACGCCGTCATTTGCCATTAACCGCCCCGGCGAAGAAACCGGCGTGGTATTTGCTGGCATCCCGATGGGGCACGAGTTCACCTCGCTGGTGCTGGCACTGCTACAAGTGGGTGGGCATCCCCCCAAAACGTCCGAAGAACTGCTAAATCAAATCAAGGCGCTCGACGGCGAACTGCTGTTCGAGACGTACTACTCGCTCTCCTGCCAGAACTGCCCAGATGTTGTTCAAGCGCTCAACTTGATGGCGATTTTCAACCCCAATATTCGCCACGTGGCCATCGATGGCGCTCTGTTCCAGGATGAAGTCGAAGCTCGGGAAATCATGTCGGTTCCCAGCATCTATTTAAATGGCAAACCGTTTGACCAGGGACGTATGACCTTAGAGCAGATTCTAGCCAAGGTTGATACGGGTGCTGCTGAACGAGAAGCGAAAAAACTTAGCGAAAAAGCCGCCTTTGACACGCTGGTAATTGGTGGTGGCCCTGCGGGTGCCTCAGCAGCAATCTACTCTGCCCGTAAAGGGATCAACACAGGCGTTGCTGCTGAGCGTTTCGGTGGCCAGGTGGCAGACACCATGGGCATTGAAAACTTTATCTCCGTCAGCCATACCGAAGGCCCTAAACTAGTTAGCGCTTTAGAAGAACATGTTAAAGAGTACGATGTTGACGTTATGAACCTTCAGCGCGCCACGTCGTTTAAAGCCGCTGAAAACGAAGGTGATTTACACGAAATAACCTTCGAGTCGGGCGCCAAACTGAAGAGTAAAACGCTCGTCCTGGCAACCGGTGCGCGTTGGCGCGAGATGAATGTGCCTGGCGAACAACAGTACCGCAACAAAGGTGTTGCTTACTGCCCCCACTGCGATGGCCCGCTATTTAAAGGCAAACGCGTAGCAGTGATTGGCGGCGGCAACTCTGGCGTTGAGGCCGCTATCGATCTGGCCGGTATTGTAGGCCACGTCACCCTAGTCGAGTTTATGGGTGAGATGCGTGCAGACGCCGTGCTACAGAAAAAGCTTAAGAGCCTGCCTAACGTCGACATTGTTTTAAACGCTGAAACCACGGAAGTGACAGGCGACGGCAGCCGAGTTAACGGTTTAGCCTACAAAGACCGCAATACCGATGAGCTTAAAACCATCGCACTAGAAGGTATCTTTGTTCAAATTGGCTTAGTGCCTAATACCGAGTGGCTGAAAGGTTCACCGATTGAAATGACGCCACGCGGCGAAATCATTGTCGATGCCCATGGCATGACGTCAGTTCCAGGCGTATTTGCAGCAGGCGACGTGACTACCGTGCCATACAAGCAAATTATTATCGCCATGGGTGAAGGTGCAAAAGCATCACTGGGTGCGTTTGACTATTTGATTCGCCACTAATCTGATTCGACATTAGCTAGCCTGCTGGGCGGATCCCCTGCCACCCTTTAGGCTGTTTCCTTTGACGTAAAGACCGTGACGTCACGCCCGCTGCCCTGCGGGCGTTTTTTTTGTTCGCCGGGTTAATCAGCGCGACCGCACACTGAGCAAGCAGGATCACGCGGCACCTGAAAATGACGCCACTGCCCGCTCAAGCCCTCAAAAGTGGCGAGTCCTTGATGCGGTTTTCCTGCACCGCTCAACAGCTTAAAAGCTTCTATCGCTTGAAAACAGCCAATCAACCCAACCAGTGGCGCCATGACACCGCTTTCTGCACAGCTCAAGGCTTCATCTTCGCTATCGCCAGGAGGATACAGGCACGCATAACAGGGGCATGCTGGGTTGCGAGGATCAAAGACGGCTAACTGCCCAGAAAAACGAATTGCCGCTCCAGAGACCAGCGGTACACCGGCCTGCTGAGCAGCAGCGTTAATCGCATAACGGCTTGAAAAACGATCTGTGCAATCCAGCACCACATCCGCCGACGCTACCAGTGCCTCGAGCGCCTTGCCATCCGCATGTTGCTCCAAGGCGATTACATGGCACTCAGGGTTAAGTGCCTGCATGCTCGCTTTTGCTGAACGTGCCTTATTGGTGCCGATACTCGCCTGCTGGTGAGCAATCTGGCGCTGCAGGTTTGACAACTCTACCGTGTCAGCGTCGGCAATCGTGATTTTACCCACGCCAGCGGCCGCTAAGTAAAGCGCCACAGGAGACCCAAGCCCACCTGCACCGACAATCAGAGCATGAGCATTTCTCAGGCGCTCCTGCCCCTCAATATCAACCTCGGGTAGCATAATTTGGCGGCTATAGCGCAGCAGCGCCTGATCATCCATCATGGGATTACTTATCCTCAAATTCCTCGAAATCGGGTATGTGTAAGTTGAAGCTCTCTTTCACTTCTTCCATTACCACATAGCTTTTGGACTCTTTTACCCCAGGCAGCGTCAGTACAACATCGCCTAGTAGCTGCCGGTAAGCGGACATCTCAGGAATGCGGCATTTTAAAATATAATCAAACTGACCAGACACCAAATGACACTCTTGGATTTGCGGCAGTTTCTCGACCGCCCGACGAAACTCATCAAACACAGCAGGGGATTGAGTTTCCAGGCTAATCTCCACAAAGACCAACAAGTTAGCTTTCAGTGCCTGCGGATCAAGAATGGCTTGATAGCCGCGAATGATACCCGCACGCTCAAGGCGTTTAACACGCTCTAAACAAGGGGTTGTGGATAAGCCGACTTCAGCGGCAAGGTCGACATAGGAAATTCGCGCATTTTCCTGCAGACAGCGCAAAATTTTAAGATCGATCCGGTCCAGCGTTCTATTTTTTGGTTTCATGGCAGGATCCAATACTGATGAATCAGGCAGTTATTAAAGGTGGCCCAGGGTAACCCGTTCATGACCTCCAACGTCTAGTACACTTTCAACGTTTTGGAAGCCAGCGCGCACTAATGCCGTTCGTACGTTGGCCGCTTGCGTATAACCATGCTCTAAGGCAAGCCAGCCGCCATCGGAAAGATAGCCACGAGCGGTACAAATCAAATGCAGCACATCCGCCATTCCGTCAGCATCGGCCACTAGTGCCGATAATGGCTCAAATCGCACATCACCCAGGCGCAAATGTGGGTCGTCGGCAGCGATATAAGGTGGGTTACTAACAATAATATCGAATGCAGCCGCTTGTGGGGGCTGAACAAACGCGCTAAACCAATCGCTAATTACGAACTGAGCATTGTCGATCTTCAGCGCTTGTGCATTGCGCGCTGCGAGTGCCACTGCTTCTGGACGAATATCCGCCCCTATTACTTGCCAGTTAGGTTTCTCGCTGGCAAACGCAAGTGCAATAGCGCCAGTGCCGGTGCCAAGATCCAGCAATCTTCCTGCCCTCGCCTTGGCACGCATCAGGACAGCCTCAACCAGAGTTTCGGTATCAGGACGTGGAATCAGCGTTTCTGGCGATGTTGCCAGCCGCAGCCCCCAAAATTCTCGTTCACCAGTCAGATAGGCAATTGGCACTCCCTGGGCACGCGCAGCCACCAACGCATCAAATCGTGCTTGCTCCCAGAGGGGGCACTGACGATCTCCCCAGGTATACAGCCAAGTACGGTCATGCCCCGTAGCGTGACTGAGCAGCACCTCGGCATCAATTCTAGGGGAAGGCGACCCTACCGCTTGCAGCCGAGCCGCCGCTCGTCGCAAAAGCATATCGAACGTCACAACATCAAAGCTCATTAGGCGTCCTGAAGGGCCGAAAGCTGCTCTGCTTGATATTCGTGAATGAGCGGCTCAATGACATCATCAAGCTGCTCACCCGTAATGACTTCCGTTAGTTTGTAGAGTGTCAGGTTAATACGGTGGTCGGTAATCCGGCCCTGGGGGAAATTGTAAGTACGGATTCGTTCACTGCGATCCCCTGAGCCTACCAATGAGCGGCGAGCGTCTGCTTGCTCTTGGCGCTGCGAGTCAACCGCATTGCGTTTGAGTTTGGCTGCCAGCAACGACATCGCCTTTGCACGGTTTTTATGCTGACTGCGCTCTTCCTGGCACTCCACCACGACGCCTGTAGGCAAGTGAGTAATACGGATAGCAGAATCTGTGGTGTTGACGTGCTGACCGCCCGCGCCACTTGAGCGATAGGTATCAACGCGCAAATCAGAGGGATTAATATCGATATCGCCCACGTCGTCCACTTCAGGCATGACCGCCACCGTGCAGGCGGACGTATGTATCCGGCCTTGCGATTCCGTCGCAGGCACGCGCTGTACGCGGTGCGCGCCAGACTCAAATTTCAAGCGCGCATAGACACCATCGCCTTTCACGCGAGAAATAACTTCTTTGTAACCGCCCTGCTCACCGTGACTGGCACTAACAACTTCAACGCGCCAGCCACGTTTTTCCGCATAACGTGAGTACATGCGAAACAGATCACCCGCAAAAATAGCGGCTTCATCCCCGCCCGTGCCAGCACGCACTTCCAAGAATACACCGCGGCCATCATCGGGGTCTTTAGGCACCAGCAGGCGTTTCAGCTCACTATCCAGGGCTTCGAGTTTCTCACGCCCCTCACTGATTTCCAGTTCCGCCAGCTCGCGCATATCGGGGTCGCTGTCGCGACTTAACTGCACGGCTTCTTCGATGCTTTTTTCTACCTCGCCGTAGCGCTGCCAGGCGGCGACCAGCTCTTCTAATTCCGCGTACTCACGGGAGTAGTCACGAAAACGCTGCTGATTATTAATCACTTCAGGGTCAGACAGCAGCATTGCCAGCTCTTCAAAACGGTCGGAAAAGCTATCTAGACGTTGGCGCAAAGTCTCTTTCATGCGGGTGTATCATCCTTCTGGCATTTTACCGCGGCCACTGGTTGCTCAAAGGCAGGCTTAGCAGGCAATAGTATATTGGGCGCGGCATTCAGCAACTCGTTATTTTCTTGGGATGCAGCGTCGCGCAAGGCAAGCGTGGGCTGATGCATTAACCGATTCGCCAATTGGTGAGCTAGACGTTCAATCACCTTGGCAGGATCTTCACCCTTTGCTAATCGCTCAAGCGCTTGCTCACGAGAATGGTCTCGAATGGCCTCTCCGTGACGTCGATAGTCGCGAATAATTTCGCCGCCATTGCGGATTCGACGCTCATGCTGCCAACTACCCACCCCGTGTTCGATGAGTGATTCAGCCTGATCAGCGGCAACTTGACGGTGACGGCGATTTTCTTCAATGACCTCTTGCAAATCATCAACGGTATAAAGGAAGACATCCGCAAGCTCACCCACTTCAGGCTCGATATCACGCGGCACCGCGATATCCACCATAAACACTGGTCGATGGCGGCGCTTTTTCAGCGCACGCTCTACCATCCCCTTCCCTAGGATCGGCAGCGGAGAAGCCGTAGAGGATATGACGATATCAGCCTGCTCTAACGCTTCCGGTATTTCTGGCAGTGTAATAGCAGAACCACCCAGAGGAGCAGACACTAGCTCAGCGCGTTCCCGGGTACGATTGGCTACCGTTAGATGCCGCACGCCGGCTTCATGAAGATGACGCGCTACCAGTTCAATGGTTTCTCCCGCCCCGATCAAAAGCGCTCTGGCACGGCTAAAATCATCAAAAATACGGCTAGCCATGCTGACCGCAGCATACGCCACCGACACTGGATTTTTGCCAATGCCCGTTTCCGTACGCACCTGTTTGGCTACCGCGAAGGTGTGTTGGAATAACCGCTCCAATTCACCACCCAACCCATTGGCTTGGCGGGCCTGCTGATAAGCATCTTTTAACTGACCGAGTATTTGTGGTTCGCCCAGCACCATAGAGTCCAGGCCAACGGCGACACGCATCAGATGACGCGCAGCATCGTTGTCAAGATAATGATAGGCACAGCGGGAAAGGTCTTCGATGCGCAAATTATGAAAGCGCCCAAGCCAATCCAGCACGGCATGCTCACCGGCGGCATCCGTCACGCAATAAAGCTCGGTACGGTTACACGTCGAAAGCACAGCCGCTTCGCTGATTTGCGGCAGGTTACGCAGCTCCGTCAACGCGCTTTCCAGCTGCGTTGGCGTAAATGCAACCTGCTCACGTACGGCCACGCTGGCGGTACGATGATTTATTCCCAGGGCAAGAAGCGTCATGCGTTATGCGTCTTCGCTAGTGGATCGGTCGTCACGTCACTTGTCGATCTGAATGTCTGGAGCTTGCTATAGCAAGTCTAAAAAGAGTGGGTAGATACGATGAACTATAAGTAGATACTATGAGTAGATACCATGGATTGCACCACCCCACCCCGTTTTCAAGGTGTAATATTCTATCACAGCACAGCATGTTCTGGCGCACACCACTTTGCCGCAGGCAACCAAGCCGCTATGCTGAGCACTCGGCCACCTGATCGAGAGACGCATGCCCCTTCGCGCGACACTACTGGGTCACCCCCTATCGTTACCGGGTTTACCCTTACTGCCCTTGGCCACAACGCTACTACTGGGCGGCTGCCAGCTTTCCCCGTCTTCCTTTGAGAGCGGGGTTCAAAATGATGCTTATGATCCCATGCAGTCAGCGCCGCCGATTACTCGCGGGCTGGATGCCGAGGGTCTTCGCTCGTTGCTGGCAGCAGAACTTGCTGGCCAACGGGGCGATTATCGCTATGCCAGCCAAGGCTATCTGGAAGCGTCCCGGCGCTATCGCAACCCCGCGTTAGCCGAGCGCGCCACTTTTGCAGCGCGCTTTGGCAATGATGTCGCCTTAATGGAAGCCTCCGCGATACGTTGGCGCGAATTAGCACCTCAAGCAGAAATGCCGAATAGGTTGCTGGCAACCCTCTCATTACAACGCGGAGACTGGCTGGACAGCTTAGAGCAGCGTCTGGCGATCGCTGAAGCAGGAGGCAATGGCGAAATAGCGGCTTTTTCTGAGGCGGCGGTGGCCGAAGAGGCGCCACTGAACC
>NZ_JABUZF010000170.1:15108-36333 GCF_014897885.1 Halomonas sp. 3D7M
CTGGCGCTCAGCAAAATGAATTCCACAGCGATGTTTTACTTGGCGCCGCACTGATCGAGTCAGCACTAGGGCAAACACGTCAAGCGCAACAGCATCTGGATCAAGTAACGCAGCTGTCACCTGAATCTGCCGCTTTGTGGCTTGCTAAGGCGCGCCTAGCATTAGAGATTGGCGATCATCGTAGTGCTCAGAACGCCGCGCAAAGGGGGCTAGATTTAGCGCCCGATGATGTCCGTTTTATATTAATGTTAGCCCAAGCTGAAATTCGCCTGAACAACATTACCGCTGCGGAAGCACACACCAATACGTTGTTAGAAACGCATGGTGGTAACGAAGAATTACGTATTGCTCTCGCCCAACTCTATTTGGAAGAAGGCCATAGCGAGCCAGCGTATCGATTACTGCAACCTCTGATTGGTCAGGACCGCGTACCTAACACTGCCTACTTCTTACTGGGAGCCATTGCCCAGTCTCAAGGAGAAGTCGATAACGCGCTGCTTTATTATCGGCAAGTACAAGACGGCAACGAATTTCTTCCAGCCCGAGCCGCCGCTGCACGCATGCTGATTGAAAATGATCGCCTGCTAGATGCTCGCGCTATGCTGCGTGTCGAGCGAATGCGCCATGACGACTACTTCGGTGAGCTAGTCATGCTAGAAATACAGCTACTGGATGAATTTAATCTGCAAGAAGATGCCATGGCACTACTTGATAGAGAGCTGACTCGTACGCCAGATGACACCAGCCTGCTTTATTTAAGGGCAATGCGCGCGTGGGAAATGGGCGATGTTGAAGCAATGGAGCGCGACCTGCGCCAAATACTGCATACCGAACCTGATAATGCAGATGCATTAAACGCATTAGGCTACACGCTTGCCGACCTGAACCTCCAGGGGCGCCTTGAAGAAGCACGCGATTTGATTGAGCGTGCCTATGAAGCTGATCCCAGCAACCCTGCAATACTCGACAGCATGGGCTGGGTCTATTTCCGGCTCGGCCAGCCTGACAATGCACTTGCGTGGCTAGAGAGCGCCTACGCACAAGTGCCTGATCAAGAAATTGCCGCTCATTTAGCCGAAGTTCTTCATGCCCTAGGACGCAGTGAAGAAGCACGCCAGCTTATTGAGCGCATTCTTCAGCGAGCAAGCTATCACCCGCAAATTGATGACTTACTTGAGCGCCACCCTGAACTAACACCGTTAAGCGCGCCCTAACATGACATGCCCTTATAAAAGTATGCCCTTATAAAAGCACGCCCTTATAAAAGACAGTTTACGCAGTACTGACATGGAGCCAGTTTATGTTGACCAATTCCCTGCCCGCGAGCCGTTTATCAATCTGCAGTCGCTCAACTCGCTTGTTACTGGCCGGCATTGCCCTGTTAACGCTGGCCGGGTGCGCCACCCAAGCGCCTGTAGACGATGGCGGACGCCAAGCTGGGCAATGGGAACGCCAGCAAGCCGACGTTGAAGCCTTCGACACCTGGACTCTCGTGGGCAAAGCAGGACTTCGCACTCCCCAGGAAAATACCAGCGCCAATCTAGACTGGAATCAACATCCCCACTATTTCCGCATGCTGATCAGTGGCCCCTTTGGCGGCGGGCGCAGTGTGCTAGAAGGTCGCGAAGGGCGCTTTTCGCTAACCACTAGCGATGGTCGCTTTGAAGCCGAAACGCCGGAAGCATTAATGGAAGAGCAACTTGGTTGGTCATTGCCGGTTCGCGCCATGCCTGACTGGGTGCGAGGCCTGCCGGGCGAGCACGCCAGCTACCAGTTGGAATCAGACGAGCTCGGCTTCCCTAACCACTTACAGCAAGATGGTTGGGAGATCGACTACCGTGACTGGGAGCAAGTAGAGGGCATGTGGCTACCTCGTCGACTAGTGATGAACTATGGCGACCTGCGCATCACCTTGGTGGTCAATCAGTGGCAATCCACTAACTCGGACTCTTAGATCAGTAGAGAGATCACATGCCTGCAACACCCTCGGCGTTGACATTGCCTGCTCCCGCTAAGCTAAACCGCATGTTGCATATCGTTGGCCGTCGTCAAGACGGCTATCACGAGCTGCAAACGCTTTTTCAGTTTATCGATTTGTGTGATTACCTTACCTTCACGCCACGCACTGACAGCACCATTACACTTTCCAACACGCTTAGTGGCGTTGCCCATAACGACAATTTAATTGTCCGTGCAGCACACTTATTGCAACAGGCAAGCGGCATTCAGCAAGGCGTCTCAGTCGCCATCGAAAAAAATCTGCCGATGGGAGGCGGTCTTGGCGGTGGAAGCTCTAATGCAGCGACCACCCTGGTCGGGTTGAATCACCTGTGGCAACTAGGACTAAGTAGCGAAGCGCTTGCAAAACTAGGGCTGACGCTAGGTGCCGATGTCCCGGTATTCGTTCACGGTCACAGCGCCTGGGCGGAAGGCGTTGGCGAAAAGCTTACGTCTGTCACGCTAGATACGCCCTGGTTCGTGGTCATCCATCCAGGCGTTAGCGTCTCAACACCAGCAATCTTCCAAGACCCGGAATTGACACGCGACAGCCTCCCCATTACTATGGCGCGCGCACTGCAGGGGGGAGCGCCGGAGTGGCGTAACGACTGCGAAGCTATCGTCAAAAAACGCTATCCGCCAATTGCGGAAGCATTGGACTGGCTCACGCAGCATGCACCTAGTCGGTTGACCGGTACCGGCGCCTGCTTGTTTGCGGCTTTCGATTCACAGCAAGCCGCACAAGCCGTCGCATATATGGCAGGTCAACATTGGCATTCATGGGTAGCGCGCGGACTCAACACCTCTCCCCTACAAGATGCTCTGGGCCGCTGAAAGCGCCCGGTCATCGCATTAGGTTTATTGCTGGGGTATCGCCAAGTGGTAAGGCACCGGTTTTTGGTATCGGCATTCCCAGGTTCGAATCCTGGTACCCCAGCCAACCTAATTATGATCTGCGTTTTCTCCCCTGATCCCCAACACTGCAAAGGTGGCTGCGCGTGTCAAAATTGATGGTTTTCACCGGGAATGCCAATCCCGAACTCGCTCAAAAGATTGCCGAGAGCTTAGACAGCCGTATGGGTAATGCTACGGTCGGTCAATTTAGCGACGGCGAAATCGCGGTCGAGATCAATGAGAACGTGCGTGGTAAGGATGTGTTCATCCTGCAATCCACCTGTGCCCCCACGAACGATAACCTGATGGAACTGATTCTGATGGTGGACGCCCTGCGTCGCGCCTCAGCTACCCGTATTACGGCAGTCGTTCCCTATTTTGGTTATGCACGCCAGGATCGTCGCGTCCGTTCAGCCCGCGTTCCCATCTCAGCGAAAGTTGTTGCTGATATGATGGTGAAAGCTGGCGTTGATCGTGTCATGACGATGGATCTGCACGCTGACCAAATTCAAGGTTTCTTCGACGTACCGGTTGACAACGTTTACGGCTCACCTATTTTGCTGGACGACATCGAGCGCCAGAACTACGACGACCTCGTTGTGGTTTCTCCCGATGTCGGTGGCGTTGTGCGCGCTCGCGCTATCGCCAAACAGCTGAACGCTGATCTTGCCATTATTGATAAGCGTCGCCCCCAGGCCAATCAGGCCCAGGTAATGCACATCATCGGTGAAATCGAAGGCCGCACCTGTGTGGTTGTCGATGACATGATTGATACCGCTGGCACGCTCTGCAAAGCTGGCGAAGCGCTAAAAGATCACGGCGCAGCACGCGTTGTCGCTTATGCAACACACCCGATTTTGTCCGGCCCTGCGGTCGACAACATCACCAACTCGGTGCTGGACGAGGTTGTCGTGACCGACACCATTCCGCTTTCCGACACTGCCCGTCGCAGCGGAAAAATTCGCCAGCTGAGCGTTGCCGGACTCATCGCGGAAGCCATCCGTCGAGTCAGCAACGAAGAATCCGTTAGCGCGATGTTCCATTAATCGCCTGACGTAGCAGCCCCCTACTGGGGCCCTGGAAGCGTCGTCGTCTGGTCGCGGTCGGCGGCGTTTCCTTACTTAAACCAAGAGGCAAATTAAATGTCTGATTTTATCCTGAAAGCCAGCGTTCGTAACGACCTGGGGAAAGGTGCGAGCCGCCGCCTGCGTCGTGCGAACCAACAAGTACCGGCCGTTGTTTATGGCGGTGAAAAAGGCGCTCAGTCTATCTCTGTAGAAAAAACTGCTTTCTACAAAGCGATTGAAGACGAGTCCTTCTTCTCTTCGGTGATCAAACTGGTCATCGACGGTACTGAAGAGCAAGTGGTTGTTCGTGACCTACAGCGTCACCCCTTCAAGCCGCTGTTAACCCACGCTGACTTCCTGCGTGTTGACGCTACTCACGAAATCACCATGAACGTGCCGCTGCACGTCGTTGGCGAAGAGAAGTGTGTCGGCATCAAAGATCAAGGCGGCGAACTGCACGTCCTGGCCAATGAAGTAGCCATTAGCTGCTTGCCGAAAGATCTTCCGGACTTCTTGGAAGTGGACATCAGCGCCATTGAGCTAGGCACTACGCTGCACTTGTCTGACCTGAACCTGCCTGCTGGCGTCACGTCGGTTGATCTGGCCCACGGCGAAGATCACGACAACGCAGTTCTAAGCATCACCAAAGTAAAAGTACGCGGCGGTGATGACGAAGAGAGCGAAGGTGAAGGCGAAGAAGAGTCCAGCGCTGAGTAAAGCGCTAGCTCTCGGCGCTGCCAGCTGATGCTTTTCAGTGCCACCTGGGTCATGCCTGCATGACCCAGGAATGATAAAATCAAGCGCTTCGGCGCTTGATTTTTTTTTGCGGCCTGACATGACGTCGAAAATTTCGTCTAGAAATTTTTATGAGGTGGGACAATGAGCCAGGTAACGGCCATTATTGGCCTGGGAAACCCCGGTGCAGAATACGATGCAACTCGCCATAATGCGGGCTTTTGGCTGGTAGACGCCATTGCACGCAGTGCGCACACAGAGCTTCGCCCGGAAAAGAAATTTTTGGGCCTGTACGCCAAAGCACGTATTGGCGACCATGAACTGCACCTTCTCAACCCCACTACTTTTATGAATCGTAGCGGTGCTGCCGTCGCAGCGCTTGCACAGTTTTTCAAACTAACGCCTGACAATTTACTGGTTGCTCATGATGAGCTAGACCTTCCGCCAGGACAGGCACGCTATAAGACCGGCGGTGGTCATGGCGGTCATAACGGCCTGCGAGACATCATTAGCGCCTTAGGCAACCAGAAGCAGTTTCATCGGGTAAGAATTGGCATTGGCCACCCAGGAGAAGCACGTCAGGTCGTTAACTATGTGCTAAGCCGACCCGGCAAAGCCGAACGGGAAGCCATTGAAAGCGCTTTGGATGAGTGCCTAGCTACGCTACCACTTGCACTCTCTGGCGACTGGGCTAAAGCCATGAACCGCCTTCATAGCGTAAAATAGCAGCACACTTTATAAGCACCCTTAGAATCAGGCGTTCTAGCACGCCCTTTTTTTCAATATTGGCAGACGCTTCCCTTGTTGCGCTGCCCTAGCGGCCAGGAAGTAATTTATGGGCTTTAACTGCGGTATCGTCGGCCTACCTAATGTAGGCAAATCCACGCTTTTTAATGCGCTGACCAAATCAGGTATTGATGCAGAAAACTTCCCATTCTGCACCATTGAACCGAACGTAGGCATCGTACCAATGCCTGACCCGCGACTTGATAAGCTTGCGGAGATCGTCAAGCCACAAAAAGTGCTGCCGACAACAATGGAATTTGTCGATATCGCAGGCTTAGTTGCAGGGGCATCCAAAGGCGAAGGCTTGGGCAACAAGTTCTTGGCCAATATTCGCGAAACCCAGGCGATCGCCCATGTCGTACGCTGCTTTGATAACGACAACGTAATCCACGTTGCCAACCAAGTGGACCCACGGGCAGATATTGAAACCATCAACCTGGAACTGGCACTTGCCGACCTGGATACCGTCGAAAAAGCCAGCCAACGCCTCGTTCGTGCAGTAAAAGGCGGCGACAAAGATGCCACTGCCACCAAAGCCATTCTTGACCGCATTCAGCCACACCTCGCTGAAGGTATGCCGCTGCGTAGTTTTGGTCTTGATGAAGATGAGAAGCGCCAGATTAAGAGCTTCGGTTTCTTAACGCTCAAGCCCACCATGTACATTGCCAACGTTAACGAGGATGGCTTCGAGAACAATCCCTACCTGGATATCGTTAATGAGATTGCGGCAGAAGAAGGCGCAGCAGTGGTGCCGGTATGCAACCAGCTAGAAGCTGAGATTGCCGAGCTGGATGACGAAGAGCGCAGTATGTTCCTATCAGAAATGGGCATGGAAGAGCCAGGGCTTGATCGCGTCATTCGCGCAGGCTATGCCCTGCTTGGCCTACAAACATATTTCACCGCTGGCGTTAAAGAAGTCCGCGCCTGGACAGTGAAAGAAGGCGCCAGCGCCCCAGAAGCCGCTGGTGTGATTCACACCGATTTCCAGAAAGGTTTTATCCGCGCGGAAGTGGTTGCTTACGAAGACTTTGTCGCCCTCAATGGCGAGCAAGGGGCTAAAGATGCTGGCAAATGGCGCTTAGAAGGTAAGGACTACATCGTTAAAGATGGCGATGTTATTCATTTCCGTTTTAACGTCTGATCAGTTGCCGCTTGATAAACAAAAAAAGAAACACTTGACGAACGACGGGCTACTGAGTAATATTCGCCCCCGTTGAATGGCTACGTAGCTCAGCTGGTTAGAGCACATCACTCATAATGATGGGGTCCCCTGTTCAAATCAGGGCGTAGCCACCACACGAATATTGAAAGCCCGCTGACTCAGTCAGCGGGCTTTTTTCGTTATTGATCAGCAATGTACTCAGCACAACTCAGACCGGTTCAAAAACACCGTCAACGCCTGGGTCAAATAATCAACATCTCGGGTACCTGCTGTTTCACGTACCGAATGCATTGCCCACTGAGGAAGCCCTACATCAATCGTCGGCACCCCCACCTCAGTCGCCGTAATCGGCCCGATAGTGCTACCACACCCCATATCTGAACGAGTAACAAACGACTGCACGGGCACATCGGCCTCACGGCACACATCCCGAAACAGCGCTCCTGTTACACTATTAGTGGCATAACGCTGATTAGCATTTACCTTAATAACTGGACCACCATTAATTGCAGGGCCATGGCGTTCATCGTGTTTGTCTTGGAAATTCGGGTGTAAAGCGTGAGCGTTATCGCATGAAATCATAAGCGATGACTGAATCAGCTGAATCAGCGACTCCTCAGTCGCACCACCTACCTGAGCATTTAAACGCTTCAGCACATCACCCAAGAAAGGTCCCTGAGCACCGCAGGCACTGGCACTACCCACCTCTTCATGGTCATTGGCCACCAACAAGGCGCCCTGACTAGCATCACACGCTAGCATCGCCTCGAGTCCCACAAAACACGACAATAAGTTGTCTAGCCGCGCACTGGCGACCAACTCCTGACGCAAGCCTACCAACGATGGCGGCTGTACGTCATAAAATCCTAACTCAAAGTCAACGACTTCCACAGCGCGCAGGCCATGCTGCTCTTCCAACCAATCAGCCAATAAGTCGCTAAGCTGCGCGCTATCACTCTGCATCACAACAGGCGACATTTGCGTTTGCGGGTTAATAACACGTCCAGCGTTAACATCGCGGTCTAAATGAATCGCCAAACTAGGCACCATGGCAATCGGCCGGTCCACATTTAGCAGCACACTTTCTAAATGACCATCGGCGTGACGTACATGCACACGCCCTGCCAACCCCAAGTCGCGATCAAACCACGGGGCTAACAACACACCACCATATACTTGCACCCCCAACTGCATCCATCCCGCGGCATACTGGGTGGCGTTGGGCTTTAAACGCAACCCCGGGCTATCCGTGTGCGCACCTAACATACGCAGGCTGGTTAACTTCTCAACAGGCAGCTGAAATGCAATCACTGACGAATCATTGCGCGTCACGTAATAGCGCTTGCCCGGCTCAAGCTGCCAGTTAGCCGTCTCCTCAAGACGCACAAAGCCCGCCTGCTCCAAACGCTCCGCCATACAGCGAGTCGCATGCCAGGGCGTAGGCGACTGGTGCAGAAAATCACATAGCCGCGTTACACGGTCCGCGTTGAAAGCTTCGGACATAGAAATCCTCATAACAGTAATGATTGAGTATCACAGGGTAAATGACCTGCTACAATGCTCCCTCGGCCTACGCAACTCATAGGCTATCTGCGGGTCTAGGGAAGAATAAGTGTACACAAATCCGGGAGAGCTTGACTGATGAGCCTGTTTGCAACGTTTTCGCGCTCGGTCGCCCTTGCTGTGATGCTGGCCATTGCCAGCCCAGCAGCGCTGGCGCAACTTGAGCCGACCGACGAACAACGCCAAGCGGCAGAGGAAATAGCGGACTCACTCCGCTATGGGCATTATGCCGATATTAACTTCGACGAGCAGTGGTCAGCGGAAGCTTTCCAACGCTATCTAGACATTCTGGACGGCCAGCGCTCCTACCTATTGAACCGTGATATAGAGCCTTATCGCCATTTAGAGCGCGACATGGCAGAAGCACTTTTCGATGGTGATCTTGACGATGCATTTGCACTCTATAATCGTCTTAGCGAACGCCACACCGCCCGCCTAGAGTGGTTGCTAGAACGCCTTGATGAAGGGCTTTCATTCGAATTCGATAGCGACGAGCGCTTAGAAGTCGATCGCGAAGATGCCCCATGGGCAACCCGCGAAAGTGAATTAGACGAACTCTGGCGTAAACGGCTCAAAAACGATGCGCTAACGCTTGCTCTAACAGACCAAGATGACGAGCAGATAGAAAGCAATCTGCGCCAGCGCTACGAAGGACAACTATCCCGCTTGCGTCAGTCAGAGTCTGAAGACGTCTTTGGGTTAATCATGGCGGCAGCCTCCAGCACTATCGACCCTCACACCAGCTACCTCTCCCCTCGCCAAAGCGAATCGTTTGATATTCAAATGAGCCTTTCACTTGAAGGTATCGGCGCACTACTTCAAGCCGATAGCGAATACGTGAAGGTAGCCAGCCTAGTTCCCGGTGGCCCTGCCGATCGAGCGGGCGTGCTTGAGCCCGCCGACCGAATTATCGCCGTGGGCCAAGAAGAAGGCGACATGGTCAATGTGGTAGGCATGCGCCTGGACAACGTCGTCGACCTGATTCGCGGTCCTAAAGGCTCCGTTGTACGTCTGGACGTGGTGCCTGCCCAAGCAGTGGACATGACCCGCTCTCAAATTGTTGAAATTACTCGCGACACTGTCAGCCTAGAAGACCAGGCAGCGCATAGCGAAGTGATAAACATTGAGCGAGACGGCAAACCTCATCGCATTGGCGTGATTGACATTCCGACGTTCTACGTCGACTTCGATGCCTGGCAAGCCGGTGAGGATGAGTATCGCAGCACCACCCGCGACGTCGCTCGAGAAATTGAAAGTCTCAAGAAAGAAGGCATTGAAGGTATTGTCCTAGATCTTCGCAATAATGGCGGTGGCGCGCTTCAAGAAGCCAACTCCTTGATAGGCCTGTTTATTGACCGAGGCCCCACGGTACAGGTTCGTGATGCCCAAGGCCGCATTCAGCTCTACGGCGACACCGATGCAGGCACGACTTACGACGGGCCTCTAACCGTGCTGGTTAACCGTCTTTCCGCTTCAGCATCGGAGATTTTTGCTGGCGCTATTCAAGATTATGGCCGCGGCATTGTGGTAGGCGCCCCCACCTTTGGCAAAGGCACTGTACAAACGCTCAATGATCTTAGCCATGGTCAAATCAAGCTTACCCGTGCCAAGTTTTACCGCATTTCAGGTGATAGCACCCAAAACCGCGGCGTTGAACCCGACATTATATTCCCCAGCCTGATTGACCCTGAACGCATTGGTGAAAGCAGTCTAGATAATGCTCTTGCTTGGGATACCGTGCAGAACGTTCAATACCGCCGCTATGGCGCTCCAGAGAACACCCTCGCTGCCCTGACTTCTCAACACCAAGAACGTGCCAATGAGAATCCTAACTTCCGCTATCTAGAGCGCCAGTCCACCTTGGCTCGCCAGCTACGCGAACAGCACACCAGCGTTAGCCTGAACCGCGAACAGCGTCAACGAGAGTTAGAAGCTCAAGAAGCTGAACAGCTTTCACTTGAAAACCAACGCCGTCGCGCTTTAAACCTGCCAGAGCTGGATGAGTGGATGGATGCGCGCAGTGATAACTCGCAGCCCGAAGGTAGTGACGCAGACGCTGCCAACGAGGAGGATAAGGATGAAGACATGCCGGTTGACCGTGCCCATGTACTAGAAGCCGCCGAAATCTTACTCGACTACGCCCACCTCCAGGGCGCACAGCGCATGGCGAAATACTGAGACCCCACCAATGAATGTACCAGTCCATTATCTGGACTGGTACATTCGCAGTTACTTTTCATAAAGCTTCTTGAGACGGCTTCTGGGTAGATACGGCTACTTTGGCTGTGTGCTCGTCTGAAGGCCTACCAGGCGCGACAGCAGAATCACCGTATATAGCACGCCAATCACTGCCTCGAAGATCGCAAACGACTGGGCGTAGAACCCTTGCGGGGCGATATCGCCATAGCCCACGGGTGTTAACGTGACATAACTATAATAAAACAGTTGCTGCCAGTTAATCGGCACCCCTGATGACACTACAAAAGAGCCTGGCACGATCCATTCAATCAGCGCAAAGATCGCTGTAAAACCTGATCCGATCACCAGATATATCGAAGCGGCAGCCACTAGCACATCGGACATCATCTCGGTCGCGCGGAAGATATAGAGTGCCAGCACCACTCCGATGACAAGATGATAGGCGATAGAGGTAAGATAAACCGCCAGAGTGGTATAAGTACCCGGAGTATAGGAGTTTGTCAGTCCAGCCACGATCACTGCCACTCCACTGACAACCGCCAGTGTGCGCAAACGTCGGCCAGCCAACAGCGAAAAGGTTGCTACGACGAAGATAGACCCATAAAAAAAATAAAACAGCGCAGGCCAGATACCCTCTGCACCCGATAATGGGTAGGTCAAATTGTGCAACAAAATCGCCAGTAAAAGACCGATTGTCACCCGTAAACCACCAAGCCGAGCGGGAGCACTTGTCATGCTGCCCTCCCTTCACGATGGGCGGTTGCTGCCAGGGTGATCATCACGACCAAGACCCCGCCTCCCAACCACAAGCCATTCAGATGCATTGTTAATACCAGCCAGGCCCAAGCCGCAAGAGCCACCCCGGCAAGCAGATAGCAGACGGGTAGTTTCGAGGCCATGGTGCGATGAAACATTGCCGATCCTACCAAAAAGATCGTTGGACCAGCGAAAGCAAACAACGCCGTTGTGGTATGAATGGCATCATACGGATGAGCAACGATCAGCTCGATAGCGACGGCCACCACAATAGCGCCGCAGACCATCACTCCGTGGGCATAGGCCAAACCTGCCCGAGCCAGCCGCGTATGATCAGCCGCATGTTCAAAGCTGTGCTCGCCTGCCTCAGCAAGATGTACGAAATAGATCCACCATAGCGTAATAATCAACAAAAAGCCGATAGCCGCAGCAGCGATGACACCAGCCCCCAAAGATTGACTAACGAGCAAGCCCCCCAAAAGCAGGATGGATTCGCCAAGCGCAATAATAAAGACCTGCTGGTTGCGCTCCAAAAGATGCAGACCGCGCAAGGGCCAGCTATCCATGGGCGTGGCTCCTTTACCAGGTAACCAAAAACCAGCATAGGGCGCGGAATAGTCGATTACTACAGCAATGATCCACAACTCTAATCTAGCGCTGGGGATCAGAGCGCCAGCAACCCAGAACAAGCCCGATATCGCACTCCATGCACAAAGCTGTGCATAGCTTCTCCCCATCTGTTCACCACGAAAAACGATGGACATATAGCCCGCACGTATCAGCGCCATGGCAACATAAGCACCCACAAAAAGGCCTGCACGAGAGGAGAAAGCATACGGGATTGCAATCGCCATCAGCAGTGCGCAAGCCATGAGCACAATCATCAGAACGCGCCCACTGGCATGATCGGGATCAAGCCAGTTAGTCGCCCATGACGTGTAATTCCACGCCCACCAAGCCGCCGCGAAAAGCGTAACGGCCTCAAGCGCACCTACCCAGTTGTCGTGGGCTAATAGGAAGTGTGAAAGCTGGATAATTGCAAAAACATAGACCAAGTCAAAGAAAAGCTCGACATTGGTCACATGTGGGGTCTCGCCTAAACCAATATTACGCAACGCAGTCTTTGGAGCGAGCCTATGAAGAGCTGTTACCATCATGAAATCTTCCCTCTGTTATCGCCAGCAGTTATCCCTGGAACCCTCCTTAGTTTCTCCGCGACCACAAAATAGCAACCACCGCCGGAACAGCGAAAACGATCAACAAGAACGGCAGCTCCTGCATCACGCTGTAGCCCGCCTGACTGACACCAATCCACATATTGATAGCAGTACAAATTAACCAGACCACGAGATATACAGGCAGAAGCCGCGCGAATCGGATTGAAGCAATACGAGCCAAGACGACAAAAACCGCCAACAATACCAATCCAGCGAGGATGACCATAACCGTATGCATGAAACGTCTCCTTTGAATCTAAAAAGGTAGCCGGCGGTGATATTCGTCAGCCACCCAATTTATTTTGTGGTATAGCCGCCGTTGACAAGAATTGTCTGGCCAGTCATCCACCATCCACTAGATACCATGAAAAGGATCCAAGGAGCGATATCCTCAATATCAGTCAGGCCGGTTTTTGAGAAAGGCGAAAGTGCCGCAGCCGTCTTATGGTAGGCAACAGCATCCTCACCTTCAGCAGGGTAAAAGAAAGGCGTATCCATCGGCCCTGGCCCAATCGCAGTAACAGAAATACCCCGCTCCCCAAGCTCTTTTGATGCCGCCCGCGTGAAGTGCTCAACAGGTGCCTTTAACCCTTCATAAGCCGCATAAAATGGCGTGTAAGCCCCCAGGAGTGACGTCACAAGAGTACAGACCTTGCCATGATCGTTAACGTACTTACCTGCCTCCTTCAGGAAAAAGAACGCTGCCTTAACATTAACTGCACAAGACTGATCGAAAACCTCTTCGGTCACTTCGGCAATCGGCCGCTTAACCACCATACCGACGGTATTGATGGCAATATCGGGCCTACCCACTGCAGCAACAGTATCCTGAAAGAGTTTTTCCATGGCTGCCGCGCTAGTTAGATCAGCTTGGAATGCGACTGCCTCGGCTCCTGCCGCCCGAATCAAGGCCAAGGTTTGCTCGGCAGCCTGCTTAGCAGAATCACTGTTGTAGTGGATCGCTACAGCCTTGGCCCCCGCTTTTGCAAATTCTTGCGCAAGCAAGCCACCCAAGTTCTTCGCACCACCAGCGATCAGCACTACCTTACCTTCAATACTATTAATAGACATCACTCATCCCTCACGTTAAGTATCATCACCGCTCAACATCACGGCCTACGGATAAGATGACGCGTTGTCTGATCATGATAAACATGCGAATATCAACATGACCTGTCGGAATTAACGAACAATAGCAATGGATCGCATCAGGCAAATGCAAATCTTCATCCAAGTGATGGAGAGTGGGAATTTCACTCGGGCAGCTGAGGCACTGGCTATCCCGCGCTCTACTGTCTCAACGGAAATCCAGGTATTGGAAGACAGGCTGCAAACGCAGCTTCTATTCCGTACCACCCGTAAGGTCGCTCCAACCCAGGACGGTAGGCGGTTTCTAGAAACGGCACAGGATATCATCGATGCAGTAGCGGCCTCTGAACAGATGTTCTTGCAAGGCAACTTGCGCCTAAGTGGGCGACTGCGCGTCGATATTCCAAGTCGCATAGCTCGTCGACTAATCCTCCCTGCACTACCAGGCTTTATAGACCAGCATCCTTCTCTGGCTATTGATCTTAGTGCAAGCGATAGAATGGTGGATCTGATCGCTGATGGTGTCGACTGTGTCCTGCGGCTTGGAATACTAGAAGATTCAGACCTTGTTTGCCGCCCACTTGGCGAAGTGGATTTCGTAACTTGCGCTAGCCCCGAGTATTTGGCACACCATGGGTTACCAAAGAAGCTTAATGATCTAAGCTCTCATTTGATGGTCAACTACTCCACCCAACTTCCAGCCTCAACCGCGACACTGGAATTCCAGCAGAGTGAACGTTTGGTAGAAATCGAAATGCGTAGTGCCATTACCGTCGACGGGGCTGAGGCCTATATCGCGGCGGCCCTGTCTGGGCTTGGCTTAATTCAGGTGCCCACCTATGATGTACGTCATCTTTTTGAAAGAGGCGAGCTCAAAGAGATACTGCCTGACACACCACCACCGTCTATTCCACTCTCGTTTCTGTTCGCCAAACGACGTAACCTATCCCCCAAAGTGCGTGTTTTTTTACACTGGCTGGAAAGCATACTTGAGGGGCACGGCGTTATTTCGCAAAGCTCTACACAAAGAGAGAGCACTGACAAGTCAGCATAGTGCTGCCCGCCGTGTCGGCCGATCACCCATCTTAACTAATCGCTGAGTAAGCGTGTTCAACCGCACCGGACTGCCTTCAGCGCCTGCACAAATAATATCTTGCGCCCATCCAGGTAGCTGAGGCGACAAACGATAATAAACCCACTGCCCCTCTCGCTGATCGATTAGCAATCCACACTGCCGCAACTGGGCCAAATGACGCGACACTTTAGGCTGCGACTCTTCTAGCGCATAGGTCATTTCACACACGCACAGCGATTGCTCTTTGGCGATCAAGAGCACCAGCATTAACCGTGTCTCGTCACTTAGGCACTTGAACACCTGCAGTGCATTCAGGCTGGCAGCTTTTCCCACGGACACCTTCCAAAAAAATGAGTAGCCAAAACAGTTTATACGCTCCTAACCGGTAGACACAAAAAATCACCCAGGATGCCATAGAACATTGAGCGAGGGCATTGAGTGTTATTATAAACAGGTCGTAGAGATGCGAAATGGTCGTTTTAGGCTAGCGACTGCGAGAGAATGCTTACTAGAAAGGTGAGACTAAAAGAAAAGAAAAAACAGAATGGCTCCCCGAGCAGGACTCGAACCTGCGACCCAATGATTAACAGTCATTTGCTCTACCAACTGAGCTATCGGGGAACATTTACCGTAGGCGGTAATTAAAGCAGAACAGCAATTTGGCTCCTCGAGCAGGACTCGAACCTGCGACCCAATGATTAACAGTCATTTGCTCTACCAACTGAGCTATCGAGGAACTGCTCAAACACGGTGCGTAGTATACTGATAGAAACGCTCGGGTCAAGTATCGATTATAGGTTAACGGCTAGCCCCGGGTTTCTTGTGTCCGTATAATGCCGCCATTCAATGGCTGTACGTTACACTGCCCATTACGATTGCAGTCATGTTTTCATTCATCCCTCGTCCCCCGACGACTCATAGATGACAGGTACCGATGGCGAAGAAGCTCTTTATCAAAACGCACGGCTGCCAAATGAACGAGTACGACTCCTCGCGTATGGCAGATCTGCTCGGCGAATCTCACCAGCTGGAATTGACCGATAACGAAAAAGAAGCTGACGTTATCTTGTTGAACACCTGCTCTATTCGCGAAAAAGCCCAGGACAAGGTGTTTCATCAACTGGGTCGCTGGAAAAAGCTAAAAGACGCCAATCCAGACCTCGTGATTGGTGTTGGCGGCTGTGTGGCAAGCCAAGAAGGTGAGGCGCTGCGTAAGCGCGCGCCTTTTGTCGATATGATTTTTGGCCCACAGACGCTTCACCGCGTGCCAAAAATGCTGGATGCGCGCAATAACAACCAGATTGCTGCGGTCGATGTCACTTTTCCAGAAATCGAAAAGTTTGATCACCTGCCGCAGCCAAAATCTGATGGCGCAACCGCTTTTGTTTCTGTCATGGAAGGCTGCTCGAAATACTGCACATTCTGTGTGGTGCCTTATACCCGCGGTGAAGAAGTCTCCCGCCCCTTTGAATCGGTTATTGATGAAGTCATTCACTTAGCCGATCAAGGGGTGCGAGAAATTAACCTGCTTGGCCAGAACGTGAACGCTTATCGCGGTGAAAATGACGAGGGCGATGAGATCGACCTTGCCGAGCTAATCGCCTGCGTTGCTGCAGTGGATGGTATTGATCGCGTGCGTTTTACGACCTCTCACCCGGTGGAATTTACGGATAGCCTGGTAGATGCGTTTGCCGACATTCCGGAACTGGTGAGCCACCTACATTTACCGGTACAGTCAGGTTCTGACCGTATTTTAAGTGCGATGAAACGCGGCCATACCGCAGAAGAGTACATCGAGAAGATGGAGCGGATCCGCGCCAACCGCCCGGATATTAGCTTCTCTTCCGACTTTATCATCGGCTTCCCTGGCGAAACCGAAGAGGATTTCGAAGCAACGATGGATCTGATTCATCGCATCGGCTTTGATCACTCGTTCAGCTTCGTTTACTCGGCACGCCCAGGCACACCCGCCTCCGGCCTGCCAGACGAAACGCCGGAAAGTGTCAAAAAACAGCGTCTCGCCATTTTGCAGGAGCGAATTCTGCAGCAGGCAGCGCAAATCAGCCGACGCATGGTAGGCACTACCCAGCGGGTGTTGGTATCCGGTTTCTCACCGCGAGACCCGGGACAGCTCTCAGGGCGCACCGAAAATAACCGCGTGGTTAACTTCCGGGCAGCCAACCCAACAGAACTGATCGGCTACTTTGTAGACGTGGAGATTACCGAAGCGCTGCCCAACTCGTTGCGCGGCGATCTCGCTTCTCCAGAGCGTTATTAACTGCTCACTTATCCTAGGTAATTGCCCCGGCATCGCCGGGGCAGTAAGCTGAGTCTCACATACATCAACTAATGGGTTTCTTACTCTTGAGCCAGCCATCACCTCAGGCCAATCGCATTATCACCCTAAGCCTTGAACCCAATGATCCGCAGCGCCTTGCTAGCCTCTGCGGCCAACAGGACGAGCATCTAAAACTGATTGAGAGCCGCCTGGACGTGACGTTGCGCAACCGTGGCAACGTGTTTCAGCTGGCCGGCGCCGCTAACCGGATCAAAGCCGCCGCTAACGTGCTTGAGCACCTTTACCGTGAAACTGCGGCAGAAGAACTTGCAGCAGACACAGTTCACCTCTTCCTTCAGGAATCTGGCTTAGAAGCGCTAGAAGAAGAGGATGATAGCGACATCAACAGCGATGACGTGATTATGCGTACACCGCGCACCATGATTAAGCCTCGTGGCCTTAATCAGCAGCGCTACGTACAAAGCATTCGCGAGCACGATATCAATTTCGGTATTGGGCCTGCCGGTACGGGAAAAACATACTTGGCGGTTGCCGCGGCGGTAGAAGCACTAAATCAGCAGGAAGTACGCCGCATTCTGTTAGTTCGCCCAGCAGTAGAAGCAGGCGAAAAGCTTGGCTTTCTACCTGGCGACCTTGCCCAGAAAATCGACCCTTACCTCCGCCCGCTCTACGATGCACTGTACGAGATGATCGGCTTCGAACAGGTCGCTAAGCTTATTGAGCGTCAAGTGATCGAGATTGCCCCGCTGGCCTATATGCGTGGGCGTACGCTGAATAACTCCTACATCATCCTGGACGAAAGCCAGAACACCACGCCGGAACAGATGAAGATGTTCCTGACACGGATTGGTTTTGGTTCAACAGCGGTGATTACCGGCGATATTACCCAGGTAGACCTGCCTCGCGGACAGCGCTCTGGTCTTTCACAGGTGCTGGATGTTCTCAAGGAAACCCCCGGCATCGGCGTGACCCACTTTGCTGCGAAAGACGTTGTGCGTCACCCGCTGGTTCAGCGGATCATCGAAGCCTATGACGAGTTTGAGTCGCAGCAGGAAGTGCAAGAGCGCGCTCGCCGTGAAGCTCGCCAACAGGAGCGCGAAGCCCGCATGCAAGCACTTGAACGCGCAGGAGAGGCGCCTCGATGAGTAACATCGTGATTGACCGCCAGGCGGCCATCAATGAGCCGTTGCTTCCCACCCTTGAGCAGCTCACCCACTGGGTGGGCTGTGTCTTCTCACGCCACCCCGATGATGAGCGCTTAGAGCTGACGATTCGCTTTGTGGATGAAGCAGAAAGCCAAGCACTCAATCGAGATTATCGGGGTAACGATAAATCAACCAACGTGCTCTCGTTTCCTTTTGAGAATCCTCCCGGCGTCTGTTTACCGTTACTTGGCGACCTGATTATTTGCCATGCCGTGGTTGCCCATGAAGCCCAAGAACAACAGAAGCCTCTTGAGCATCATTACGCACACATGGTGGTGCACGGCACACTGCACTTAATGGGCTATGACCACATTGAAGAGCAAGAAGCGGAAGAAATGGAACAATTAGAGCGCGAGCTGCTTGCCACTCTCAATATTCCTGACCCGTATCACGAGTAAGCTGTTAACCTGATCGATAATTACTTTTAGGGTGGTGTATCCCCCGACTCAGTGATAAAACGACAGACTGCTTGCCCGTAGCCATCTTCACATAGGGAGCCTCTGATTAATGTGATGAGCGCAGGCCAGACAAGGCAAAAATCAACGAAAAAAGGATCGGACTCGCGTTCGAGTTTACGGGCTGTAAATGAGCATTTTGACCGGGCTCGCGCACGAGGCGATTTTTAACGCAGTATGGCCAAGCGTAGTTAATCAGAGGTTTCATAGCTGTTTTTAAGTAGTGCTTTGACGTACTGTTTGCACACAACTATTTGCAAGTCACTATTTGCACGTAATAGAGAGATTAGACGCAATGAGCGAAGACCGATCGAGCAACTCAAATCAAAAATCCTGGCTCGAGAAACTCTTTGGCGCCCTTTCCGGAGACAATGACGAACCTAGCTCGCGCGATGAGCTAATGACGTTTTTACGCCACACCGCAGGGAAACTGAAACTAGATCAAGACGCTATTATGATTATTGAAGGCGCTCTTGAGATCAGCGATCAGCAAGTGCGTGAAATATTGATTCCACGCTCTCAGGTGTCGGCAATTACCCTTGACCAAACCAGCGATGGCTACTTGCCATTGATCCAAGAAACAGGGCACTCCCGCTATCCGGTCATTGGCGAGAATCTTGACGATGTAAAAGGTATTTTACTGGTTAAAGATTTGCTCCCCCTGCTCTCTCAAACGCAAGAAAGCCGTGATGCCTTTAAGCTGGAAGACGTGCTGCGCCCGGCAATGTTTATTCCCGAGTCCAAACGCCTAAACAGCTTGCTGAAGGAATTCCGTGACACCCATAACCACATGGCCATTGTGGTAGATGAGTACGGCGGCACGGCTGGCATTATTACTATCGAAGATATTCTGGAGCAGATCGTTGGGGATATCGAAGATGAGCACGATACCGATGAAGAGGACGATATCCGCACGCTGGACAATGGCCACTTCGCCATTCGTGCTCTCACACCAATTGAAGACTTCAACGAACGCTTTGGCAGCGAATTTTCTGATGACGAATTCGATACTGTCGGAGGCCTTGTGATGCAACAATTTGGCCACTTACCAGGCCGTGGCGAACATACTAGCCTGGGCGGCTGGCGGTTCGTCATTCTTAATGCCGATAATCGACGCATTCGGTTACTGGAAGCTTATCGCGATGACACCAGTGAAAATGCTACCGATGGCGACGACAGCGACGGCTAGTCAACCGCCCACTTCAACCTGCCGATAGGATATCACCATGGGGTTGACGCCCACCTTTGCACTCCAGCTGCTGGCTGCCCTCGTGGCCGGTGGTTTCACGACGCTTACCGCTTCACCATTTGAATTATGGTGGCTAGGGCCCATCGCCATCGGCCTGCTTTATGTTGGCCTGCATACATTAAGTCCTGCTCAAGCAGCACTAAAAGGCTGGCTATACGGCGTAGCGCTCTTTGCCAGCGGCACTTCTTGGGTATATGTATCCATTCACGATTACGGCTATACCGGCGTTCCCCTGGCGGTATTTCTGACTGCTCTGTTTGTGTCCGTATTAGCCCTCTTTTTTGCAGGCACGTTTTGGCTTTATCGACGTTTTTGCAGCCCGCGCTGGGCATTGGCTAGCTTTGCAGGGGCATGGGTACTGGGGGAAGTACTACGCACTTATCTGTTTACCGGCTTTCCGTGGCTATTGGTTGGCTCCAGCTATGTGGATTCACCGCTGGCCAACTGGGCACCAGTAGGCGGCGTTTACTTACTTTCCCTGCTGGTAGTGCTCACAGGCACCTTAGGCGCTGAACTGCTGCGACGCCAATGGTGGGCAGCGCTGCCATTAGCCGCTATCTGGCTCGTTCCGTTGGCCCTACCCTCACTGTGGACGACACCAGCAAGCGAGCCCACGCGCGTTGCGCTACTTCAGGGTAATCTGCCCCAGCTATTAAAGTGGACCCCCGAAGGCCAGCGCGTAGCAGCCAATACCTATAGCGATTTAACCCGCCGTGTCGCGGATGATGCCGATCTCATTCTGTGGCCCGAAACCGCCCTGCCAATGATCGACAACCAAGCTCGCCCGGTGTTAGAGCGCGTACAAGCCAACTTACCGCCAAGCACCGCGCTATTAACCGGCATTGTTCAACTCGACGAAGACAACCGTTATTTCAATAGTGTGATTGGTGTTGGCAACGTAGAAGGCAGCTATCAAAAAGAGCATCTAGTGCCGTTTGGTGAATACCTGCCGCTTGAAAGCGTGTTACGGGGTGCTATCGATTTCTTTGATCTACCGATGTCGAGTTTTTCTAAAGGCGCCTCCGAACAAACGCCCATGCAGGCTGCCGGTGTGACAATTGGCAACGCTATTTGTTATGAGATTATCTACCCACAGTTGGTTGCACAACGCGCAGCAGACAGCGACGTGATTGTGACGGTATCCAATGACACTTGGTTTGGCGCTTCCATTGGCCCCCACCAACACTTGCAAATGGCCCGCCTGCGCGCGCTAGAGAATGGTCGTTATGTCGTGCGCGCTACCAGCAACGGCATTACCGCGATTATTAATCCCCGTGGCGAGCTGGTAGATAGCGCTGCGCAATTTGAAACCACCTACCTTATTGGCGAATTTTACGCCATGGAAGGGGCAACACCGTTTACCCGCACGGGTAGTTGGCCTGCATGGCTATTCGCTGGCCTGCTACTGTTACCGGGCTTGATACGCAAGCGTTAAAACCAAGGAGGCCGTTTCCAGCGGGCAGGGGCGGCGTAGCC